>JAFOEH010000069.1 GCA_017380275.1 Alistipes sp. | reverse complement strand
TCCGCCGCTTGAGCGTTGAGGATAACATCAAGGCCGTACTTGAGATGACCGACTACAGCAAGGAGTATCAGCGCGAGCGCGTGGAGGCTCTAATCGAGGAGTTCCGTCTGCAGAAGGTGCGCAAGAGTCTGGGTATTCAGCTCTCCGGTGGCGAGCGTCGCCGCACGGAGATTGCCCGCGCGGTAGCCATCAATCCCGCCTTCATCCTTCTGGATGAGCCATTTGCGGGTGTGGACCCCATCGCTGTGGAGGATATTCAGAGTATTGTGGCAACACTGAAGAATAAGAATATCGGTGTGATCATCACCGACCACAATGTCGATGAAACGCTCGAGATTACCGACCGAACCTATCTGCTCTACGAGGGCAAGATCCTCAAAACGGGTACGGCTGAGGATTTGGCCAACGACGAGATGGTGCGTAAGGTATATCTTGGTAAGAACTTCGAGTTGCGCCGCCGCAAGAGTGCTACGATGGAGCGCATCGAGGCCGAGCAGGCCGCCGCAAAGATTGACGAATTAAATCAATTATAACCCTATATGGATAAATATGTCTCCGCAGGGAGTGTAAAAGGCATTATCACCCCTCCGAGTTCAAAAAGTTATGCGCAACGAGCTATCGCCCTCTCGCTTTTGGCCGAGGGTAGAAGCATCCTGCGCAACATCGAATTTTGTAAAGACACACGCTCAGCCGTGAGCTGCATCGAGGCTCTGGGAGCAAAAGTCGAGCAGTTAGACGAAAGCACACTTTCGATCGAGGGCGGACTAAACCCCACATCAAACACTCTGCACGTCGGCGAGTCAGGCCTTGCCACTCGTCTCTTCACACCTATCGCATCGCTTTGCCATCAGCCAATCACCATCCAGGGCGAGGGTACACTTCTCTATCGTCCGATGGAGATGATGATCGAGCCGTTGCGTGGCCTGGGTGTTACAGTGCGTGATGGCGGTGGCTACCTCCCAATCGAGGTGCAAGGACCTATTCACGGTGGCGAGATCACGGTCGATGGTAGCGTTTCGTCGCAATTTATCACGGGACTTCTGTTGGCCCTTCCACTTGCCGAGCAGGATACAACGCTGCACGTCACGAAGGCCGTATCGACACCATATATTGATATGACCATCGACACAGCACGTCGTTTCGGTGTGGAGATTATGCACAACGAGGGCGACTACACCGAATTCTTCATCGAGGGCGGCCAGAAGTACGAAGCCGTAGATCTTGAGATCGAGGGCGACTGGAGCGGAGCTGCCACAATGCTCGTTGCAGGAGCTATTGCAGGCGAGGTTACGGTGAAGAACATATCTACCCTCTCGAAGCAGGCCGACACGGCCATCTGTCACGCATTGGAGCGTGCAGGTGCGGGAATAATCATCGAGCAAAATGCTATAACGGTGTCAAAGCGTCCGTTGCGAGCCTTCGAGTTCGATGCCACCAATGCCCCCGACCTCTTCCCCGCGCTGGCAGCTTTGGCAGCAGCAGCCGAGGGCGAGAGCGTGATCATCGGAACGGACCGTCTGCGCCATAAGGAGAGCGACCGCGCCGAGACCATTCGTCGCGAGTACGAGAAGATGGGTATCGAGGTAGATATCAGCGAAAAGAATATAATGCGTATCCGCGGAGGTGAGATTCGCCCGGCAACAACATTCAGCCACAACGACCACCGCATAGCGATGTCAATCGCGGCATCGGCTCTGCGTTGCGAAGGCGTGGTTACGATCGAGGCAGCCGAGTGCGTAGAGAAGAGCTACCCCACCTTCTTCGAGGATTTGGAATCAATAATTGTGCGATAATGAACTCTTGGGGAAACATATTCCGACTCACCATCTGGGGCGAGTCGCACGGAGCTGAGGTGGGTGTTAGCATCGATGGCGTACCGGCAGGCATAGCTCTCTCGGAGGAGGATTTCGTGGCCGATCTGGATCGTCGCCGCGCAGGTGCTGCGGGCACCACCACTCGCAAGGAGAGCGACCAGCCACACATTGTTTCGGGTCTTTACAACGGCTACACAACAGGGTCGCCTCTGACCATCACTTTCCGCAACGAGAACACCCGCTCGGGCGATTACAGCAATCTTGTCCGTCAGCCCCGTCCTTCGCACGCAGACTGGGTGGCGCAGAAGAAGTGGGACGGCTTCAATGATCCGCGTGGCGGAGGCCACTTCTCGGGCCGCATAACGCTCGGAATGGTTGTCGCAGGAGTTGTGGCGAAGAAGATTTTGGGTGATGCGGTGCGTTTCTCAACCGAGATTCCAGAGATTGGCGGCGAGCACAACAAAGATAATTTTGCAGCTGTGATCGAGAACGCGAGGATGGATCAGGACTCGGTCGGAGGCGTTGTCGAGTGCCGCGTCGATGGCGTGGAGCCTGGCCTGGGAGAACCATTCTTTGACTCGGCAGAGAGCCTTATGGCCCATCTGCTCTTCTCGGTGCCAGCGGTTAAGGGCGTGGAGTTCGGCGACGGATTTGCCTCGGCGCGCGTTCGCGGATCTCAGAACAATGATCCTATAATTGATATGCAGGGACACACGGCTACCAACCACGCGGGAGGTATCGTCGGTGGCATCACCAACTCAAATCAGATTGTTGTTCGTGCAGCCGTAAAGCCTACGGCTTCGATTTCGCGCGAGCAACAGACGCTCAACATCGAGAGTGAAACGATCGAGCCGCTCATCATCAAGGGTCGCCACGATGTATGCATCACGTTGCGTGCCGCGGTTGTGGTGGAGGCTGCGGTAGCTATCGCATTGGCTGATCTTAAATTGCGCCGATAGATGAGACTGAGGCGAAGTGAGATAATTGCATACATCTGCAACAAAATCGAGGGGTTATACCCTGCAGATGAGGCTCGTACGCTGGCACGAATGGCGGCGGCGGAGCTCAGCGGCGAGGATGTTATGAGGTATCTGATCGAGCCCAACGAGGAGATTGAGATCGAGGGCTTGGAGTCGTTTGCGGAGGCTTTGGCGGCTGGCCGGCCGATACAATATATCGTAGGACATACGGAGTTTTGCGGCAACGAGTTCTTAGTCCGCGAGGGGGTGCTGATACCCCGTCCCGAGACCGAGGAGCTGGTGATGTGGGCCGTAGATAAGGCCCGGACAGCAGAGTTCAAACAGCCGAGGATATTGGATGTGTGTACGGGAAGCGGTTGCATAGCTATCTCACTGAAACATTTGATCCCGACGGCCTCGGTTGTAGCGATTGACCTATCGGACGAGGCACTTGCTGTGGCACGCGAGAACAGGGAACGTCAGGGTGTAGAGGTAGAGTTTATAAAGGATGATGCACTACGGGGGATGACGAGTATCGAAGGACTTACCTTCGATATTGTCGTATCTAATCCGCCCTATATTCCGTTCTCGGAGCAAGAGGTGATGCACATAAATGTTACACAGCACGAACCTCATATGGCGCTCTTTGTCGATGACAGCGATCCGCTCATTTTCTATCGCGAGATTGCACGATCTGCCCACAGAATGCTTCGCGAGGGAGGCTTTCTCCTATTTGAGATTCACGAGCGACTGGCTGATGAAACAATTGAGATGCTTCGCCGCGAAGGCTACCAAGATATTGAACTGAGAACAGATTTCCGTCAAAAACCCCGTATGATATGTTGCCAACCACGAAAATAGTAAAACGCACAAAGACAGCCGAGGAGGCTCTCGCATCGCTGATGCGTTTGTGTGCCCGTGCCGAGCGCTCGTCGGGCGATGCACGACGTCTGATGGCAACGTGGGGAGTGCCCGCGCAGGATCGGGAAGGCGTATTGCAACGGCTCATACGAGAGAAATTTATCGACGACGGGCGTTATGCCGATGCCTTCGTGCGCGAAAAGGTAAACCTGAGTGGCTGGGGCGAATGGAAGATTCGCTCGGCGCTGAAGCGCAAGGGAGTAGCAGAGAATACTATCAATGCGGCTCTCGGCCAGCTCTCACCCGAACAGAGTGCCCAGCGACTGGCGGAGCGCCTGAAGCGCAAAATGCGAACAGTGAAATACTCCTCGGCATACGATCTTCGCACCAAACTTATCCGTTACGCGCTCTCGCTCGGCTATGCGATGGATGATGTGATGGACGAGGTGGAGACAATCACACGAGAAATTAAAACTGAAGAAGAATGCGACAACTTTATATATTGATTTTTACGCTCTGCGCTGCATTTTCTGCTACGGCACAGAGCCTCAACCCCGACGACTACGACTTTCCGCTTCGTGATGTGGCGGGTTACTACTCGGCCAACTTTGGCGAGATGCGCCCCAACCACTTCCACTCGGGAACGGATTTCAAGACCGATGGCGTGGAGGGCAAACCCGTTGTGGCTGTTGCCGACGGTTATGTGAGTCGCATCCTGCAATCGCCTTCGGGATACGGTCTGGCGCTATATGTCGTGCATCCCAACGGCACGACCTCGGTGTATGGCCACCTATCGCGTTTTCGCAGCGATATTGCCGAGTATGTCAAGGCCGAGCGTCATCGACTCAAGCAGAGCCGTGTGGATCTCTACTGCAAGGCTGGTCAATTTACGGTAAAGCGTGGCGAGGAGATCGCCCGATCGGGAAATACGGGTTCGTCTCAGGGCCCGCACCTGCACTTCGAGATACGCGACTCGCGTACAGGTAAGACCTACAATATAATTCAGCAGGGCATCGTTAAGCCGAAGGATACCATCTCGCCCTACATTATGAAGGTGCACTACATTGAGGTGGATAGTGTTGGTGGAGTACCACTTAACAGCCGCCCCGAGACCTATGCAGTTCACAAGGCTGATGACACGACCTACCGTACAGCGCAGAAGACACCCATCAAGGTGGGACGCAACGGCTATTTCGTGGTGGAGACATCGGATAGAAAGAACGATGTGGTGAATACCTACGGAGTCTATAATCTTGTGGAGAAGATCGACGGCAAGGCTGTGTTCGAGTATCGTAACGACGGTTTCACGTTCGATCTCTCGCGTTACTGCAACGCCGTTTCGTACTACCCCATTCAGCGTTCATCGCGCAACGAGGCTATGCGTACGGCAATGATGCAGGGCGGCACCGACTACTTCTACCCTACACTCGTCAATCGCGGCGTGGTTACGACCTCTGAGGGTCAGACGCGCGAGGTGGAGTTCGTAATTACGGATGATTGCGGCAACACATCTACGCTCCAATTCCAGATTGAGGGTAAGCCCGACGCGGAGTGCTTCAAGGGCGAGATAGAGCAGGGAGCGCACATAGTGCATTACGATCGAGATTTTGTGGGAAGCGTAGATAATGTGGTGAATGTCGTGATTCGTAAAGGCTCGCTCTACGAGTCAATTGCGATGAAGATGGAGCGTAGCGATGTTGTGATCAAGGCTGACACCTCGGTAAAAGTCCTCTCACCCGCATACGCCATCCACGATGAGAATACCCCTTTGCAGACTGCTATCGGATTGGTATTCAAGGCAGAAGTAGAGAAGGACCTGCAGCCATACGCCACGTTGGCATCGGTTAGAAGCGATGGCCGCCTGAGCTATGTAGGAGGCCGATACCGCATCGGAAATATATCCGTTAGAACTTCGTCACTGGGCACATACTGCGTTGTGGCCGACAGTACAGCTCCCACGATTCGTCCGCAGTTTGAGTCGGGGCAGGATTGCCGATCGCGCAACGCGATCTCGTTCCGCTTAGGGGACAATTTTTCGGGCGTGAGTTCATACACGGCAACGATCGACGGGAAGTGGGTGGCGATAGATTATGCCCACTCGCGCGCCACGATAAACCTCAAGGATGAGGGCATTGGCGGAGGCGTGGAGCATACCATCGAGTTGACTGTAAAAGACTCTTGTGGCAACACTGCCTCGTGGCAGGGAACAATTGTAAGATAACTAATACCAAAGACTATGAAGCATACTCTCTTTTCTCTCGCACTTGCCCTGACAGTTGTGCTGGGCTTCACATCGTGCGAAAAAGTCGCTTTGGGGGACTCTGATCAAATTACCACTCCAGCCGACTACGTTAATCCATTGGTAGGAACTCTCTCCGAGTTCGCACTCTCTACGGGCAACACCTACCCCGCCATCGCCCGCCCCTGGGGAATGAACTTCTGGTCGCCACAGACTGGCAAGATGGGTAATGGCTGGATGTATGTATATACCGACCACAAGATTCGCGGCTTCAAGCAGACACACCAGCCCAGCCCGTGGATCAACGACTACGGTCAGTTCTCGCTGATGCCCGTCGTGGGCGCACCCGAATTCGACGAGGAGAAGCGCGCAAGCTGGTTCTCGCACAAGGCCGAGGAGGCGAAGGCATATTATTATAAAGTATATCTGGCCGAGCACGATGTTGTAGCGGAATTCACTCCGACAGATCGTGCCGCTCTGTTCCGCTTCACCTTCCCCTCATCGGATGAGTCGTACATCGTGGTGGATGCCTTCGACAAGGGTTCATATATCAAGATCGACAAGGAGAATAACCGCCTCATAGGCTACTCGACACGCAACAGCGGTGGCGTAGGCGAGAATTTCCGCAACTACTTCATCGTCGAGTTCGACAAGCCTCTGGAGTATGTTCACACCTTTGCCGATGGTCAGCTCCGCAACGCTACCGAGCAGCAGTCGGATCACGTCGGCGCAGTGGTAGGTTTTCGCACCAAGAAGGGCGAGCAGGTACACGCCCGCGTGGCATCGTCGTTCATCAGCCACGAGCAGGCTGCACAGAATCTGAAGGAGCTGGGCCGTGACTCAGTCGAGGAGCTGAAGGAGAAGGGCCGCAAGGCGTGGAACGATGTCCTGGGTCGCATCGAGGTGAGCGGTGGCAATCTGGATCAGTATCGCACGTTCTACTCGTGTCTGTATCGCGCAACTCTCTTCCCGCAGAAGCACTACGAGATTGACACCAACGGCGAGGTGGTGCACTACAGCCCCCACAACGGCAATGTCGAGAAGGGTTACTTCTACACGGGAACGGGATTCTGGGATACATTCCGCTCGTTGTTCCCGTTGCTGAATTTGCTCTACGCCGAGGAGAATCAGAAGATGCAGGAGGGTTTTGTGAATGTATATAAGGAGAGCGGTTTCTTCCCCGAGTGGTCGAGTCCGGGCCACAGAGGATGTATGGTGGGTAACAACTCAGCTTCGGTCCTGGCCGATGCATACCTCAAGGGTGTGAAGGTCGAGGATGTAGAGACGCTCTTCGAGGGTCTTGTTCACGGCTCGGAGAATGTCCACCCCACCGTATCTTCGACAGGTCGCTTGGGCCACGAGTATTACAACACGCTGGGATATGTTCCCTACAACGTGGGCATTAACGAGAATGCCGCACGCACGCTCGAGTACGCCTACAACGACTGGTGCATCTACCGTATGGCCAAGGAGCTGGGCAAACCGCAGGAGGTTGTCGATCTCTATGCCAAGCGCGCGATGAACTATCGTAATCTGTTCGACCGAGAGACTCGCCTTATGCGCGGACGCAATGAGGATGGCTCGTTCCAGACACCATTCTCGCCGCTGAAGTGGGGCGACGCCTTCACCGAGGGTAACAGCTGGCACTACACCTGGTCGGTATTCCACGATCCGCAGGGATTGATCGATCTGATGGGTGGCGATGAGGGCTTCGTCGAGATGCTCGACTCGGTATTCACTGTACCCCCTGTATATGACGACAGCTACTACGGATTCCCCATCCACGAGATCACCGAGATGACCGTAATGAACACCGGCAACTACGCTCACGGCAATCAGCCAGCGCAGCATATGATCTACCTCTACAACTACGCCGGCCAGCCGTGGAAGGCTCAGTATTGGGTGCGCGAGGTGATGAACCGCTTCTACTCGGCTACGCCCGACGGCTATTGCGGCGACGAGGATAATGGTCAGACCTCGGCGTGGTATGTCTTCTCGGCGCTGGGATTCTACCCCGTATGTCCGGGTACAGATCAGTATGTGATGGGCGCACCGCTATTCAAGCGCGCCGTGATCCACCTCGAGAATGGCAACGACTTCGTGATCGAGGCTCCCGACAACAATGGCGAGAACATCTACATCAAGTCGGCAACGCTCAACGGCGAGAAGACCGACAAGAACTACCTCACGCACAGCGATATTCTGGCGGGCGGTAAGCTATCGATTAAGATGAATGACAAGCCCAACACAAAGCGCGGAACTAAGGCTGAGGATCGTCCCTACTCATTCTCAACGCAGGAGTAACAAATAATAGCAACATAGAACAGTACAGGCTGCCCCGCACGGGGGTAGCCTGTTTTGTTTTGTGAGGTTATGTATCAGGTCAAACGTATGAATCGCGAGACTAAGAAAAACACTTACGGGAGATTTCTCTCCCGTAAGCTCATTAAAAATACCAAATTACTATTTACCGCTTCACAGCGTCTTATTACCGCTTCACAGCGTCTTTATTTCCGAAAAACCATTTAAATTTTCCTAAAAAAATTGCAACTAATGTCGCACGAATTGAATATAGAGAACAAAGGGAACCAACAAAATTCCCTATAGCATTAACAATTTAATCACAAGTAGTCTGATTAGATTTTCGAGTTAAACCTTCGATCCGCTTACCACCACTTGCCGAAAAGCAACCGTTTAACTCTATAAAAAAAGAAACGTGAGTCAGCCTACACCTTGACGGGACGACCAAGTACCCACACACATAAGCACAACCCACGCCATAGCGGCGAGGGCATTTTTCGTGCCTATTGCTTGTGTGTAATAAATTTGGTCGTTTTACAAGGTTAGCAATAGCTCTAAATGCCTTCTTAATATAAACATTGAATATCTATTCGATATTCATTGCAAATTTAATACAAATTTTACCATTTATGCAATTTTTTTCTGCATTTTTCTTTCATCCACAAAAAAAACGGGTGCCAGCCCATAGGCCAGCACCCGATAATATCGATAGTCGGCAATCGACTACTTGAACAACATAGGTGCAAACTCCGACAGATAGATTCGCCAGTTACGCCAGATGTGGCCCTCGCCGCTCTCACGATAGGTGTAGGGGAACTTGATTGAATCCATATACTTCATCATATCGAGGTTGCGCTGATAGAGGAAGTCGGTGTTACCGCAAGCGATCCAATAGAGCTTGAAGCCATTGTCGCGCTGAGCCTTGAGTGAGTTCTGAACCTCCTCATTATCCAAGTTACCAGCAGCTGCTGAGAACAAACCTACATAGTCGAAGGTGTTAGGATAAGTACGAGAGATATTGTAAGAGTGGCCACCACCCATCGACAAACCAGCGATAGCGCGAGCGCTCTTCTGCTTGATTACGCGGTAGTTGCTCTCGACGAACTTGATAACGTCGCCAAATGACTGCTCGAACGATGCTGCGGGACGAACATTTGCATTGCCACGCATCGAGGGCTGAACCATACCACCAGCAGCCTCACCTACAGCAGCAGTCTGCCAAGCGTTACCGTTGGTCATAACTACCAACATAGGCTTCGCCTTGCCCTGAGCGATAAGGTTGTCGAGAATCTGTGAGGTGCGACCCAGAGTCATCCAAGCCTCCTCATCACCACCAGCACCGTGCAACAGGTAGAGCACGGGGTACTCCTGTGAAGACTTCTCATAACCAGCGGGGGTGTAAACCGTGATACGACGCTTGGTCTGCAGTGTGGGGCTATCATACCAAGTCTTGGTTACGCTACCGTGGGGAACATCATTTACGCTGTAGATATCGCCACGATCACCACCGATGATGAAGATGTTGAATGACGAAGCTACATCGCGGCAGATGAATACGTTAGAGGGGTCGCAAATGCGAACGCCATCAACGATGAAGTTGTAATTGTAAAGCTCCGAGCGCAGTACGGGTGAGGTGTACTCCCATACGCCATCGGCATTGCGAACCATCTCAGTATTCTCGACGGGAGTGCCATCGGGGGTAAGGAAGTTACCAGCAACTGTTACCTTCTTAGCCTCGGGAGCTGCCAGACGCAGTGTCACGCTGTTGTTCTCGTTAATCTGAGGCGATACAACCTGAGCACGGCTACCCAATGCCTCCTGTGCCGATGCGCTAAAGCAGAAGCATACGGCAGCTACAAATAAAAATAGTTTCTTCATAATGAATAAAATTTAAGATTCAAAAAATTTCCAATCAAAGTTAAAATATATAATTGTAAATTGCAAATCCGACAGCAAAAAAAGAACTTTCATTGGAACATTAGAGCTATTGCACCCTACTATGCAGGGCCGAGGTTTGGAAAATTGCGATATTGACTATACCTTTGCCAGAGTTTAACCAGAGTCAGTCGCGGGCTCGCATAACTGAAATTGATATGAAACACGCTTATGTTTTCCCCGGCCAGGGAGCGCAGTTCTCGGGTATGGGAAAAGATCTTTACGAAAACAACCCCTCGGCGAAGGCACTCTTCGACAAGGCCAACGAGATTCTCGGATTCAACATCACCGAGATAATGTTCGAGGGTACAGCCGACGAGCTCAAGCAGACAAAGGTAACTCAGCCCGCCGTATTCCTTCACTCGGTCGTTTTGGCCGCCGTGCTTGGCATCAAGCCCGATGCCGTTGCAGGACACTCGCTCGGCGAGTTCTCGGCGCTGGTGGCTGCTGGCGCTCTCTCGTTTGAGGATGGACTGCGACTGGTATCGAAGCGCGCAATGGCGATGCAGAAGTGCTGCGAGAGCGTTCCGGGCGGTATGGCCGCAATTCTCGGATTGGACGATGAGAGCATCGAGCAGGTGTGCGAGAAGACCGAGGGTGTAGTGGTAGCTGCTAACTACAACTGCCCCGGACAGCTCGTTATCTCAGGCTCGAACGAGGCCGTTGATGCAGCTTGCGCCGCACTGAAGGAGGCTGGCGCACGTCGCGCTATGCGTCTGCCCGTAGGTGGTGCATTTCACTCACCGCTGATGGAGCCCGCACGCGCCGAGCTTGAGCAGGCTATCGCCGAGGTGGAGTTCCACACTCCCGTATGCCCTATCTATCAGAACGTAGATGCTGCTCCGCAGACCGATCCCGAGCAGATTAAGGCAAATCTTATCGCTCAGCTCACCTCGCCCGTGCGTTGGACGCAGATCGTGAAAAATATGATTGCAGATGGTGTGGAGGAGTTCACCGAGTTGGGTCCTGGCAATGTCCTTCAGGGACTCATCAAGAAGGCTGATGCAAATGCTGTAGCTGAGTCGAAGGCTACGATGTAAGATAAGCATACCTTAATTATATAAGACTGACGTCCCAATGCGGGATGTCAGTCTTTTTTGTTTGCAGCTTCACAGCGCTATCTTTTTGAGATCGGTAAGGACTGAGAAAGATGAACATATATAGCCATTATTATATTTTTTATCTAAATAATTAAAAAACATTTGCATCTCGATATGTTTTTATTTATATTTGTGAAATAATGGACCTAATCTTAAACAAGCTAAATATTATGTCATCACTAACAGAATTTTTTAACATACAACCAAACGACAACCTAAAGGGTATCACTCACAAAAACAACATCATAAAGCGCAACATCATCGCTTATATGGCCGTCAATGGCGAGTGTACTCTCTCGGAGCTTACCAAGGAGTTGCACATCAGTGTGCCGACCATCACCAAGTTGGTGCAGGAGCTAATCGAGGAGAATATCGTAAACGATTTGGGTAAGGTCGAGACCCCGGGTGGCCGCCGCCCCAATGTATTCGGCTTGGCAAACTCGGCGATCTATTTCGCTGGTGTAAACGTAGGTCGTGATAATATGACATACGTTATCACCGACCTGCAGAACAACATCATCAAGGAGGTTATCGACACATCATTCGAGTTGCAGAATCGCCCACAGTGTCTGGAAAAGATCTGCTCGAATATCGAGACCTTCATCAACGAATGTGGCATCGACCGCGCGAAGATTCTCGGTCTGGGTGTATCGATCGTAGGTCGTGTGAATCCCGAGACTGGACGCAGCTATATGTACTTCACCTCGAACGAGGAGTCGTTGCGCGACATTATCGAGAAGCGCGTCAATATCCGCGTACTGCTCGAGAACGACACTCGCGCACGTTGTTACGCCGAGTATAACTTCGGCCGTTCGAAGGATGAGAGCGATGTGATTTATCTCCACCTGGGACGTGGTGTGGCTATCGGAATCGTGATCGACGGCAAGCTCTACTACGGCAAGAATGGTTTTGCCGGCGAGTTCGGACACATCCCCTTCTTCGACAACGAGACCATATGCGCCTGCGGTAAGAAGGGTTGTTTGGAGACCGAGGTATCGGGTATCGCCATCGAGGAGAAGATCATCAAGCTGATCAAGAGCGGCGTGAACACCATCCTGCGCGAGAAGTACGACCGTGGCGAGCAGATTCACATCAACGACATCATTATGGCGGCACAGAACGACGACAACCTCTCAATCGAGCTTATCGAGGAGGTAGGCGAGAAGCTGGGTAAGGCTGTTGCGTTCCTTATCAATACGTTCAACCCCGAGACGGTAATCGTCGGTGGAAACCTCGCTGCAGCGGGCGACTACATTATGTTGCCGCTCAAATCATCGACCAACAAATATTCGCTCAACCTCGTATATAAGGATACCAAGTTCCGCCAGTCGAAGATGGGCGAGAATGCCAATGCGTGGGGCGTGGCGATGCTTATCCACAATAAGATTATTGGTCTGTAACACACTTTGACGAGGTGAATATCGAAGGTACGATATGCCGTCTGCGGGCACTTGAGCCCGAGGATATTGAGCCGATGTATGGTTGGGAGAACGACACCGAGGTGTGGCGCGTGAGCGGTAGCGTGGCGCCCTTCTCGCGTAATGTTCTGCGACGGCTGATTGACGAACAGCAGTTCGACATCTATGCCACGCGTCAGATGCGGCTCGTAATCGAGTGCGCAACATCGGGCCAGGCTGTCGGGGCCGTTGATTTATTCGAGTTCGACCCACAACACAGGCGTGCTGGCGTGGGGATAATCGTAGCTCCACCCTATCGCAAAATGGGCTTTGCGCTCGACGCGCTAAATAGTGTTGAACGATATGCACGCGAGTTTCTACAACTGCATCAGCTATGGTGCAGCGCAGGGGCAGACAACGAGGCAAGCCTTGCGCTTTTCGCCAAAGCAGGATATACCGAGTGCGGTCGCCGACGCGAATGGATACTCTCGGTGGATGGCGCTACGGATGAGGTTTTGATGCAGAAGATATTAAGGTAAACATAAAATAAAGAGGTCGATTATTTCGACCTCTTTATTATTTTGGCACCCATATCAGGCCACTCGTTGTAGAATCTCTCGACGTATGCCTTCTCCTGTTCGGTACAGCCGACCATAAGTTTCATCTCGGCATCGCCTCGATCCAAATCAACCGTGCAGATTACGGCATCGAGTCCTATCGCAGGATCACTTCCAAGCCATACATCGACACCCTCGCCATCGTTGGAGGTTGTTCCATCCAGATATCCATAATCGAGCGTATAGACAATCTCCGGAAATCGCGGATGATGCGACCCTCGTGGGCGGTCGATTACGATACGATTTCGCTCAAGCAACGCCTCAAGCCTCAACCAGAATATATCATTATTACTCATTGTCAATCTGCGTTTTATTATCAATTAACTCCTCACCTGCTTCATCCTCTAAATCAATTTCAGCCGTTAGGCGTGATGAGAGGCGTTTTGTGGTCGGTAGTCCCAATTTACGCAATCTTTCACCCACGCGAGCGATATTGTCGTTACCCGTATGCAGACGTTTGTAGGCCTCGTCATAACGCGTCTGTGCCTGCTGAAGACTCACACCAACGCCCTCCAGCGATGAGGTAAAGGCAACAAGCTGCTCATAGAGCTTAACGCCCAACTTAACGATATTCTCACGATTCTTGTTCTGGTCCTCACGTCGCCACAGATCATCGACAATCTTCAGCAAAGCGAAGAGATTGGTAGGTGACGATACAACCACTTTCTTCTCATAGGCATCGTGCCAGATGGCGCTATCCTCCTTAAGTGCATCGAGGAAGGCGGGTTCGTTGGGGACAAACATAATCACAAAATCGGGCGACTGCATCAGTCGATGGTAGCTCTTCGACGAGAGCTCCTTGACGTGCTGACGCACCGAAGCGACGTGTGCCGCCATAGCCGCTCGACGTTCCGCCTCGCTCTCGGCCGAGACGTAATTGACGTATGCCGTAAGCGACACCTTTGAGTCGATGACGATATTCTTCTCACCCGGCAGGTACAGCACCACGTCGGGGCGAAGGTTGTTGCCCGCCTCGTTCTTGATGTTGAGCTGCGTTTTGTAGTGTATGCCTCGAATAAGGTTCGACTTCTCGAGGATGGTCTCCAAAATCATCTCGCCCCAATCGCCCTGCACCTTCGAATTTCCCTTCAGTGCGTTGGTCAAATTGGTAGTTTCGGTTGTAATACGAGCATTAAGTTCCATCAGTCGCTGAAGTTCATTC
>JAFOEH010000068.1 GCA_017380275.1 Alistipes sp. | reverse complement strand
GATCCCGCACAGTGCAAGTATGCAACGCACTATCTGGAGAATACGCAGTGGGATCCCATCTCGCAGACGATGCGTGGCTCGATTCTGGAGAGCAAGGAGTCGAAGGTGAAGGTTATCTTCGTTCCTTCGTACCTGAACTCTGCGGATGGCGTTTTCAATAAGAATTACTATGAGTTGCTGGTAGGTATGGATCTTACCGCATACCCCTCATACTACGAGCCCTGGGGCTACACCCCGCTCGAGTCGATTGCATTCTCTGTTCCGACCATCACGTCAAATCTCTCAGGTTTCGGTCTTTGGGCTGTTAAGCAGGCTGACCACGAGGGTGTTGAGGTGATTCGCCGCGACGATAGCAACGACACTTACGCCGTAGAGCAGCTGGTTGATTCGGTACTTCGCTTCCTTAACCTCACTCAGGAGCAGGTTGCGGATGTACGCGACTCGGCTCGCGCCCTGTCGAAGAAAGCTCTGTGGAGCAAGTTCTTCAAGCATTATGAGCGTGCTTACGCTGAGGCTCTGGAGAACTCAGTAGCGCGTATGAACTCAGCCGTTGTTGAGGATGGTGGCAACCGCACCGAGCAGATCAACTTCGTGCGTCAGCAGCTCACCTCAAACAAGCCCTCTTGGCACCGTATGATGGTTGAGAAGCGTCTGCCCTCGCGCCTGAGCGCATTGGCAGACCATCTCACGCAACCTCTGGTGGTGCTGGACGCAGGATGCTCGCGATCTGTTCGAGTCGATCGATCCCGAGCTCTGGAACAAGGTTGATCGCAACCCCATCGCACTGATCGACAAGCTCACATTGGAGCGCATCAACGAGCTGGAGAATGACAAGGAGTTCTTGGCACGTCTTGATAATGTTGCCGATCAGTTGGATAAGTATATGTCGGAGAAGCCCGATGGAAAGAGCGCAAAGGTAGCTTACTTCTCAATGGAGTATGGTCTGCACTCATCGCTGAAGATCTACTCGGGTGGTCTGGGTATCTTGGCAGGTGACTACCTGAAGGAGGCTTCGGATAAGAATGTTCCGATGGCAGCCGTAGGTCTTTTGTACCGCTATGGTTACTTCACCCAGCAGCTCTCATCGCAGGGTAGCCAGGTGGCAACCTACGAGGCACAGAACTTCGCAAAGTTGCCCATCTCGCCCGTGCGTGACGAGGCTGGCAACTGGGTAACCATCCAGATCGCTCTGCCCGGACGTAACCTCTCGGCTCGCGTATGGAAGTGCCAGGTAGGTCGTACCGACCTCTACCTCTTGGATACCGACTACGAGGCAAACCGCGAGGAGGATCGTCAGATCACATACTACCTCTACGGTGGCGACTGGGAGAACCGCCTCAAGCAGGAGCTTTTGCTCGGCGTTGGTGGTATCCGTGCGCTGGTTAAGATGGGTATCAAGCAGGAGGTTTACCACTGCAACGAGGGTCACGCTGCATTCATCGGTCTGGAGCGTTGCCGCAACCTCATCTCGAAGAAGCACCTCTCGTTCTCGGAGGCTATGGAGGTCGTTCGTTCATCGTCGCTCTTCACTACGCATACCCCCGTGCCTGCAGGTCACGATGCCTTCCCCGAGTCGATGATGCGTCAGTATATGTCGCACTATCCCGATGTATTGGGCATCACCTGGGAGCAGTTCATCAACCTGGGTAAGACCAACCCCAACGATCCTAACGAGCGTTTCTCAATGTCAGTATTGGCTTGTAACCTCTCGCAGGAGGTTAACGGTGTGTCGTGGTTGCACGGTGAGGTGTCGAAGGATATTCTGGGTAATATGTGGCCTGGATACTTCAAGAATGAGCTTCACATCGGCTACGTTACCAACGGTGTTCACTTCCCCACTTGGGTTGCGTCGAACCTGCGCCGTCTGTACGATCGTTACTTCCCCGGCGGCTTCAACGGCCACGTCTATAACATCCCTGAGTGGCAGGGTGTTCACAAGATCGACGATGCCGAGTTGTGGCGTGAGCGTATCGCTCTGAAGGAGCGCTTGATCAAGCACATCCGCGCTCGTTACAGCGATCCCAAGCAGGTGCGTTTCGACTCACCCCGTCAGATGGTTCAGATCGTGGAGCGTGTTCGTCCCGATGTACTTACGATCGGTTTCGCGCGTCGCTTCGCAACATATAAGCGTGCTCACCTTCTCTTCACCAACCTCGAGCGTCTGTCGGCTCTGGTGAATAACAAGGAGCGCCCCGTACAGTTCATCTTCGCCGGTAAGGCTCACCCGCACGATAAGCCGGGTCAGGATCTGATCAAGCGTATCGTTGAGGTATCATCAATGCCCGAGTTCGTAGGTAAGATTGTCTTCCTGCAGAACTACGATATGGAGCTTGCTCGTCGTATGGTTCAGGGTGTGGATGTATGGTTGAATACTCCTACCCGTCCTCTCGAGGCTTCAGGTACTTCGGGCGAGAAGTGTGTAATGAACGGTGTAATGCAGTTCTCAGTACTCGACGGCTGGTGGGTTGAGGGTTACAAGGAGGGTGCAGGTTGGATGCTTCCTATGGAGCGTTCGTTCACCGACCAGCGCTTCCAGGATGAGCTCGATGCCGAGATGATCTACAACACTATCGAGGATCAGATCGTACCTATGTACTACGACCGCTCGGAGGATGGCGTACCCCACCGCTGGGTTGATGCTGTTAAGAAGTGTGTTGCCGACATCGCATCGAACTTCACTACAAACCGTATGCTTATCGACTACGAGGAGCGCTTCTACAACAAGCTCAAGGCTCGCAAGGAGCAGATGGTGGAGAACAACTACCGTATGGCTCGCGAGATGGCCGCTTGGAAGCGTAAGGTATCGGCCGCTTGGGACGATGTTAAGATTCTGAACGTTAAGCGTGTAGAGCTGGATAATGAGGCTATCTTCGTAGATAAGAAGTACCGCTACGAGGTAACGCTCAACGTGGCTAACCTCAGTGCCGAGGAGTTGGGTGTAGAGTTGGTTGTTGCTAAGCAGATCGAGGCTGGCGAGGCTGTGAATGTGGTTGCCACCAAGCAGCTCGCTGTCAAGAATATCGAGGGCAACGAGGTGACCTTCTCGATCGACTACACTCCCGAGCGTACGGGTTCGTTCGACGTAGCTCTGCGTGTTTATCCGACCAACGACCGCCTGCCTCACCGTATGGACTTCGCGTTGGTTAAGTGGGCCTAATCATATCTTTTCGGGTGGGAGCATCCCGCCCGAAAAGTTTTACTCATCCTTCAAAAAGACGGAAATGATAAATAAGTCGCCTCTTTTTGTCGATTTGTTGTAAAAAAGTTGGAGTGACTCCAAATTTTTTATTAACTTTACGATAGATAAATAATTTTTCAAAAACTTTAATATGTCGGCACTAACATTTGACAAGAGTGAATTAGGCAATTTGGAGTATTCGCTTCAGCGTGAGATGCTCGCCACCGACCGCAAGGGCGGATATATGAGCACCACGATCGTATGTTGCAATACCCGCAAATACCACGGCTTGATGGTGGCCCCGATCGACCAGACCGACGAGGCATACGTTCTGCTTTCGTCGCTCGATGAGACGATCATCCAGCACGATCAGTCGTTTAACCTGGCTCTGCACCGCTTCAAGGGTGTGTATGAGCCTCGAGGACATAAGTATATTACCGATTTCAAGTACACACCTACGCCCACGATCACATATCGTGTGGGTGGCGTGATTCTGCGTAAGGAGCTGTTGTGGATTCACAAGCGTACGCAGCTTATGATCCGCTACACGCTTGTCGATGCCCACTCTGATACTACGCTCCGTCTGCGCCCCTTCTTCGCCTTCCGTAACAAGCATTCGCTCTCGAAGGCTAACGTCGAGGCTAACGGTCGTTCGTATCCTGTTGCGGGCGGTGTGAAGTGTAAGCTCTACGAGGGTTACCCCTGGCTCTACCTTCAGACCAATAAGGCCGACGCAGAGTTCGTGGCTGCTCCCGATTGGTACTACGGTTTTGAGTATCCCGAGGAGATTAAGCGTGGTTACGATGGCTACGAGGATCTCTTGACTACGGGTTACTTCGAGATGCCCATCAAGAAGGGCGAGAGCGTGATCTTCTCGGCCGCTACCGATGAGATGGCTACGGGTGAGACTATCTCGCAGATCTACGAGGCTTCGATCGCACGTCGTACCCACAAGATCGACTTCCTGAGCTGTCTGCACCACTCGGCTCGTCAGTTCGTTGTTCGTCGTCCGGGCGGAAGAACTGAGATGATTGCCGGTTATCCTTGGTACGGAACAGTTGGCCGCGATACATTCATCTCGCTGCCGGGTATCGTGCTCGAGCAGAAGCATAAGGAGGATTGCTTGGATGTTCTGGATACGATGGTAGCTCAGATGCACGATGGCGACTTCGCTGGCAACGCTTCAGCGTGGGTGGCTGCCGATGCGCCGCTCTGGTTCTTCTGGACGTTGCAGAATCTCGAGAAGCATATCTCGGCTAAGGCGCTCTGGGAGCGTTATGGCGCGGCTATGAAGTCGATCCTTGAGGCTTATCGTCGCGGTTTTGGCGAGAAGGTTAAGTTGCACGATAATGGTCTGGTATGGGCTGCTGCGGAGGGTGAGTGCCTGACGTGGATGAACACCATCGTCGATGGCAAGCCCGTAGCACAGCGCGCAGGCTATGCAGTGGAGATTCAGGCTTTGTGGTACAACGCCGTAAGCTACACTTTGGCGTTGGCTCGCAAGTATAAGGATAAGGCCTTTGTGGAGGCCTGGGCTGCTGAGCCTGCAAAGACCAAAGAGTCGTTTATATCGAAATTCTGGCTCGACGAGGGCTATTTGGCAGACTATGTGAATGATTACGAGACCAACGACTATCGTCGTTCGAATATGCTCGTAGCTTGCGGTCTGGACTATACGATGCTCAACGAGGAGCAGATGATGGATGTGTTGAGCGTTGTTCGCCAGCACCTTATCACACCTCGTGGCGTACGTTCGCTCTCGCCGCGCAATCCCCACTACGAGCCCTCGTATGCCGAGGATCAGCGTTCGCAGGATCTGGCAAGCCGTAACGGTTCGATCTGGGTATGGCCTCTGATGTTCTACGCTAATAGCTGTTTCGCAATCGCGGGTGAGCGTTTCTTGGCTAATGCCGAGGAGTTGCTCGCAGGTTTCGATAGCGAGATTCAGACCTCTTGTATCGGCTCGATTAGCGAGTGTTTCGAGGGTGATCCCCCGTTCCGTGCGCGCGGATGTCTGTCACAAGCAACCAGCGTAGGTGCTCTGCTCTACATCAGTGCATTGACGCAGGAGTGGCGTAAGAAGGCAACTGCCAAGAAGAGCGCAGCCAAGAAGACGGCAGCAAAGCAGATTGTCGAGCCGAAAGATGAAGCTCAGGCAGAGGCGCCCAAGAAGAAGTGTGTACGCAAGAAAAAATAGATAAAAAGATAATAGGATGAGAGTATTAATGTTTGGCTGGGAGTTCCCGCCTCATATTGCCGGTGGTCTCGGTACGGCGTGTTACGGTATGACACGAGGCTTGGCACGCAACGATGTGGAGGTTATCTTTGTGATGCCTCGTGCTTCGGGCGACGAGGACGAGCGTTTTGTGAAGGTCGTTAATGCCAGCGACATCGAGGCGCGTTACTGCGACTCGAAGATCGAGGGAGCTGACGATATTATGCGCAAGATTTCGTTCATCCACATCGACTCGAATATGGTGCCTTACATCTCTCCCGAGGAGTTTGAGACCTATCGTGAGGGTTACGAGCGCACGGGTCGCAAGTTCTGGGAGAAGGAGGGTGATAGCTGGACACAGCGTTACACCTTCTCTGGAAAGTATGGTGCAAACCTGATGGAGGAGGTTGCGCGTTATGCCGTTGTGGCTGCCGAGGTGGCACGACAGTTGGAGGGTCAGTTCGATGTGATTCACGCCCACGACTGGTTGACCTACTTTGCCGGTATCGCCGCAAAGCGCGTGTCGGGCAAGCCGTTGGTTGTGCATATGCACGCTACCTCGTTCGACCGCTCGTCGAGCGATAATATCGATACCCGTGTCTATGCTATCGAGAAGGCTGGTATGGCTGCTGCCGATCGCGTTATTGCGGTGTCGAATCTGACAAGAAATATTGTTATCGAGAAGTATGGCATCCCCGCCGAGCGCGTGGTGACGGTACACAATGCCGTTCGCTTTGCCGAGAAGGATAACGAGATGCCCGAGCGTGGTGTGACTGATAAGATTGTTACGTTCCTCGGTCGAATCACCTTCCAGAAGGGCCCCGACTACTTCGTTGAGGCTGCTGCGAAGGTCTTAAAGCGTGTGCCTAACGTACGTTTCGTAATGGCCGGATCGGGTGATATGATGAACCACGTTATCCGCCGTGTGGCACGTCTGGGTATTGCCGACCGTTTCCACTTCACGGGCTTCCTGAAGGGCGACGATGTTCATAAGATGTTCCAGCTCTCGGACGTATATATTATGCCCTCGGTGTCAGAGCCGTTCGGTATCTCACCTCTGGAGGCTATGCGCGCCAACGTGCCCTCGATCATCTCGAAGCAGAGTGGTGTTGCAGAGGTGCTGGACTACGCCGTAAAGGTTGATTACTGGGATGTTGACGCAATGGCTGACGCCATCTACGGCTTTGTGAAGTATCCTGCCCTGGCTAAGATGTTCTCGGAGAAGGGTCTGGAGGAGGTTACGGGTCTTAAGTGGAACAATGCTGCCGCTAAGATCAAGACCGTTTACGAAGATGCTATTAACGAAGTTGCAAAATAATAAAAACACTCGATATGAAAACAGTTTGCTTATATTTTCAGGTGCATCAGCCGTGGCGTTTGAAGGTTTACCGCTTCTTCAACATCGGTAAGGACCACAACTACCTCGACGATTTTACCAATCGTGCCATTATGCAGAAGGTTGCACGTCAGTGCTATCTGCCGATGAATGCACTGCTGCTCAAGCTCATTAAGGAGAACAAGGGCGCTTTCAAGTGCTCGTTCTCAATCACCGGTTCTGCCGTTGAGCAGTTCCGTGCCTACGCTCCCGAGGTGCTGGATTCATTCCGCGCTCTGGCTGAGACGGGTTGCGTGGAGTTCCTCGCCGAGACCTATTCTCACTCTTTGGCAGCTCTCTCGTCAAAGGAGGATTTCGTTGAGCAGGTTAAGCTCCACACCAAGATGATTAAGGAGGAGTTCGGCAAGAAGCCCGTAGCATTCCGCAATACGGAGCTTATCTACTCTGACGAGATCGGTTCTATGGTATCTGAGCTCGGCTTTAAGACCGTTCTTGCAGAGGGAGCAAAGCACGTTATGGGATGGAAGTCGCCCGACTACATCTACACCAACGCTATCGACAACCGCCTGCGCGTACTGCTTCGCAACTACAAGCTCTCGGACGATATTGCATTCCGCTTCTCAAATCAGGGCTGGGATCAGTACCCTTTGACCGCCGATAAGTTTGCTCATACTATTGTTTGTCAATATCTTTCCTTCTCCATTTCTGCTAGAAAAAAACCGCGCAATTAGCCTATTTAAAATCAAGATTCTGCCAAAGAAATAGAGGCTAAAAGAATTAAGCCCATTCCAAGGTGT
>JAFOEH010000067.1 GCA_017380275.1 Alistipes sp. | reverse complement strand
GATAGTTATCTGCAGAGTGAGATTGATGCTTCGTTACAGTGGGAGGAGACTCCCGATCAGCAGGCGGCAATAGAGGCTGTGAAGAAGGATATGGAGTCGGCACGTCCGATGGATCGACTGGTGTGTGGCGATGTGGGCTTCGGAAAGACCGAGGTGGCTATACGCGCAGCGTTCAAGGCGGCGGTCGATGGCAAGCAGGTGGCGGTGCTGGTGCCCACGACGATTCTGGCGCTACAGCACTACCGATCGTTTATGGAGCGATTGAGGGATTTCCCGGTACGCATCGAGTATCTGAATCGCTCGAAAACGGCCAAGCAGACGCGCGAGATAGCGGCCGATCTGGAGGCGGGAAAGATTGATATTCTGATTGGCACACATAAGATTTTGGGTAAGCAGATTAAGTTCAAGGATTTGGGCCTGCTTATCATCGACGAGGAGCAGAAGTTCGGCGTTGCGGCAAAGGAGAAACTCACGCAGTTGAGCGTCAATGTCGATACGCTGACGCTGACGGCTACGCCCATTCCGCGAACGTTGCAGTTCTCGCTGATGGGATCGCGCGATTTGTCCGTCATCTCGACCGCGCCACCCAACCGTCAGCCTATCCTGACCGAGTCGCACACCTTCTCCGAGGATATAATCCGCGATGCCATAGAGGAGGAGCTCTCGCGCGGTGGACAGGTCTATTTTGTGAATAACCGCGTGGAGGATCTGCCGACGCTGCAGGGTATGATTACGCGCATCTGCCCCAAGGCGCGTGTGGCCATAGGACACGGCAAGATGCCGTCGGAGCAGCTGGAGCGACTCATTATGGACTTTATCTATGGCGAGTTTGATGTGCTGGTGGCAACTACTATCGTGGAGAGCGGTATAGATATTCCTAATGCCAATACGATAATCATCAATAATGCTCACTACTACGGTTTGAGTGATTTGCATCAGTTGCGCGGTCGTGTGGGACGAAGCAATCGCAAGGCCTACTGCTACCTGATTACGCCGCCCGATGAGCTGCTTACGGAGGATGCACGCCGTCGTCTGCGAGCCATCGAGGAGTTCTCGGATCTGGGCTCGGGATTCAACATTGCGATGCAGGATTTGGATATTCGCGGTGCGGGTAATCTGTTGGGAGCCGAACAGAGCGGATTTATTGCCGACATAGGTTTTGAGACCTATCAAAAGATTATGCGTCAGGCCATTGCCGAGCTTCGTGCCGAGGGCCTCGACGTGGAGGGATTGAGCGACGAGGAGGCACAGACCGTCAAGGCGGAGGCCTACATCGAAGATTCGCACATCGAGATCGATATGCTGGCCGAGCTGCCCGATTCGTACGTTCGTCAGCCTGCCGAGAAGCTGCGACTCTATCGCGAGCTGGACTCAATACACCGCGAGGAGGATTTGGTGGCCTTCGAGAGCCGCCTTGTTGACCGTTTCGGTGCGCTGCCTGAGGCGGCTGTGGAGTTGCTTAATGTAGTAAGACTGCGCTGGGAGGCGGTGCGATTGGGTATGGAACGCGTGAAGGTGAAGAACGGGCTTATGATCGTTCACTTTGTGGGCGAGCAGAATTCGCCATACTACCGAAGCGACGTGTTTATGGATATGTTGCGAAAAATTACCGCCGAGCCCGACCGTTTTGTGCTCAAGCAGCACAATAATCGCCTGGCAATGACCGTTAGAAGAGTAAAGAATGTAGCCCAGGCAGTGGCCGTATTGCGTAACCTGTAAAAACTGTTGGTAGGATGAATCTTGTGGTCGATATAGGTAACTCGTTGATTAAGACGGCGGTGATGGATGGTGGCGAGGCTATCGACGTGCGTCGCTATGAGGCTCTTGATCCTGGTGCGGTGAAGGCTATCGTTGGGGAGTATCCCTCGCTCGAGCGCGCCATTGTCGCATCGACGGGACAGAGTACTGCTCACGCGGCCGAACTGTTGCGTAGTGCGGGGTTGCGAGTGCTGGAGATGTCGCATTCGACGGCGGTGCCTATCGGCAATGACTACCATACGCCCCAGACACTTGGCGTGGATCGACTGGCGGCGGCTGTTGGGGCCGTTTGCGTGATGGGTTGCCGGGATTGCGTGATTGTGGATTTTGGAACGGCCATAACGATAGATTTGGTCGAGGGCGGAGTCTTTCGCGGAGGTAACATTTCGCCTGGTGTGCGTACCCGTTTTCGTGCTTTGCACGACTACACGGAGCGACTGCCAGAATGCGAGCCTACGCAGGAACAATTGATAGTCGGAAAATCGACTCGCGAAGCCATCGAACAGGGGGTGATGCAGGGCATAACCAACGAAATTGAGGGCTATATTCGGAGTTTTATGCAATCCAATGCAAAATT
>JAFOEH010000066.1 GCA_017380275.1 Alistipes sp. | reverse complement strand
CCTCCTCGGGGCGCTCGTCAATCAGAAGCACGATCATATACACCTCGGGGTGGTTGTCGGCAATGGCGTTTGCAATTGACTGCAGGAGCATCGTCTTACCCGTCTTGGGCTGTGCCACGATAAGACCACGCTGGCCCTTGCCGATGGGCGAGAAGAGATCCACAACGCGATTCGAGAGCGAATTGTGGCCCTTGCCCGTGAGGTTGAACTTCTCGCTGGGGAAGAGTGGCGTCATATACTCGAACTGCACGCGGTCGCGGATGTAGTTGGGCTCAAGGCCGTTAATCGTATTAACGCGGATCAGCGGGAAATATTTCTCGCCCTCCTTCGGGGGGTGGATAACACCGCTGATCGTATCGCCGGGCTTCAGCCCGAAGAGCTTGATCTGCGAGGGCGAAACGTAGATATCGTCGGGAGAATTGAGGTAGTTGTAGTCGGCAGAGCGCAGGAATCCATAGCCATCGGGCATAACCTCCAGCACGCCCTCACCTACGATCTCGCCTGCGAAATACTCTTTCTGGGGCGCAACCTCGTGGCGGTGATGGTGGTTGTGCGTGGTTTGCGTAGCCTCGCTCTGGGCGCCTACATTGTTCTCCGTCTTGGCTTGCTGCTCGGCAGCTGTACGCTCCTCCTGCTCCTTCACTGCCTTAGGCTTGCGACCGCGACGTTTTGGTGCAGGAACTTCGTGTGCGGGCGTAACGGGATTTTCTGTCGATTGTGTCTCGGCAGGTGTTTCGGTTGGCTCTGCTGCTACCGCCAACGGCTTGCTCTGCTCGGGTAAAGTTGCGCTCTCGCCCGCCGGAGCATCCGCTGGTGTAGTATTTACACGAGGACGGCGGCCACGTTTCTTGGGAGCTTCGGCTTGCGGCGCTGGAGCGGGCTCGGCAGAAGCGTCAGAGTTAGCAATTTCGGTGATTTTCTTGAGCAAATCTCTCTTTTTGAGAGTTGTGTCGGTAATACCCAGCACCTTGCCTATTTCGCGCAATTCGGCCAAAGTCTTACCTTCGAGTGCATTTAAATCCTGCATATAGTGGTAAATTTACGTTCGTTGATTGGAAAATAATCGGACGATTATCTTTGAATGACCCTGCAAATATAATACAAATTTCAGATCTTACAAATTTTTGCAACCAAGTGAAAGGTAAATCGCTCTTTGTACAAGAGAAAGAGCCTGCCGGGATGGCAGGCTCGGATTTAAGTTGGGTACGGCTATGCTACGCGGAGGGTGAGTCCTGAGTGTGGGGAGTGTTCGACGATGACGTTGTGGCCATCGCGGAGTTGGCCATCGACGATTAGCATCGAGAGTGGCTCCTCGACCATTTTGGTCAATGTACGGCGTAGCGATCGTACGCCATAATCGGGATTGTAGCCCGTTGTCGCGAGCTCGCGACGAGCCTCGGGTGTTATATCGACATTATAACCAAGAATGCGGGCACGGGAGAAGATCTCGGAGAGTTCGAGGGCGACAATCTGCTCGACATCCTCCGTAGAGAGGTGGTTAAAGCAGACAATATCGTCGATACGTCCCAAGAATTCGGGAGCAAAATGGTTCTCCAGAGCTTTGCGATAAATTTCAGTACCTGATTTTTCTACCGTTCGTTCGTTAGAGAGGGTTTGGTAACCAAGCGACGAAGAGTGCGCGGTGGTGCGCGATCCGACATTCGAGGTGAGAATAATCACCGTATTGCGGAAATCTACTCGGCGGCCAGCACCATCGGTAAGGTGGCCCTCATCGAAAATCTGTAACATTATATTAAACACATCAGAGTGGGCCTTCTCTATCTCGTCGAGCAGCACAACCGCATATGGTTGGCGGCGTACAGCCTCGGTGAGCTGGCCGCCCTCGCCATAGCCCACATACCCTGGGGGTGAGCCTATTAATCGCGCCACATTATGACGCTCGCCATACTCCGACATATCGAGACGTATTAGGCCACGACGCTCGTCAAAGAGCCAGCGAGATAGCTCCTTTGCCAAGAGTGTCTTACCCACTCCCGTAGGTCCAACAAAGAGAAAAACTCCGATGGGGCGATTGGCATCTTTCAACCCCGCGCGCGAACGCAAAAGTGCACGCGAGAGACTATTCACTGCCGCCGTCTGCCCCACTACCCTACGATGCAGATGGTCAGCGAGTGTCCGAAGGCGCTCTGTCTCGCAGTGTGAAAGGCGCTCGACGGGGATGCCGGTCATCGTGGCAACGGCACGCTCGACATCGGAGGTTTTGACGATATAGGGCTGACGCTCCAACGTGCGGATGCGATCGGAGAGTTGCTCCTCTAAGCGAGCTTTGAGTGCAATCTCCTGCAGGCGGATAGTGGCGATTTTATCGTAGGCGAGCGCAGCAAGAGCCTCATCGCGTTTGCGGGTTGTGGCTTGGAGCTGTTGCGTAGTTAGGCGAACGGCCTGATCACACTCATTTGCACCTGCGCGAGCTCCTGCCTCATCCATAATATCAATAGCCTTGTCGGGGAGGTGGCGATCGGTGATATAGCGCTCGCTCAGGGCAACGCAAGCCGAAAGAGCCTCATCACTATAACGCACGTTATGATGCTGCTCGTAGCGAGGAGCTATTCTGCGCAGGATCTCCAGCGTCTGCGTAACGGTAGTAGGCTCAATGACAATCTTCTGGAAGCGACGCTCGAGGGCGGCATCCTTCTCGATATTCTCACGGAACTCGTCGAGTGTCGTAGCTCCGATAATCTGCACCTCGCTGCGAGCCAAAACGGGCTTAAGGATATTGGCCGTATCGAGGCTACCCTGCGTGGCTCCTGCGCCGACAATGGTATGAATCTCGTCAATGAAGATAATCACATCGTCGGCACTCCGCAACTCATCCAGAAGTTGCTGCATACGCTCCTCGAATTCACCACGATACTTCGTGCCAGCGACAAGTGAGGCAACGTCGAGTGAGAAGATACGTTTACGTTGCAGCGACACGGGTACGTCGCACGAGGCGATACGCTGAGCCAAGCCCTCGACAATGGCGCTCTTGCCGACGCCCGCCTCGCCAATCAGGATGGGGTTATTCTTCTTGCGGCGCGAAAGAATCTGCACCACACGGTCGATCTCATTTTCGCGGCCAATGACTGCGTCGAGTTTGCCATCGCGGGCCTGAGTAGTGAGATCGGTGGCGAGTTTCTCGAGCAAGGGAGTGGCGTTATCGGAGTGTGGCAAGGTGTGGTTATCAATCGGCGTAAAGCTAATCCGCAAAGGCGACTGCGCGCCCTCCACACCTTCGCCCAGCTCGCGCAAAATGGAGTTGATGGTATGCAGATTTATACCATAATGCGCGAGAACCTGCGAGGTGGCGGTTGTGGTATCGCTCACGGCCTCGCACAGGACGTGGACGGTAGATATATGGCGCTCGGAAGAGTACGTCTGCTCAAGACGGTGGCGCAACAAGTGGAGAAATTCATCAATAGGCTGGCTCTCGAACTTGGGTTGGGCACGCATCAGATCCTCAATCCGAAGCGGCAGCTCGCGCATCTCCCACTCGTTAAGTCGTAGCGAGAGAAGACGGTAGGCCATCGAGCTATCGTCGCGCAGAATTTCGAGTGCGATGTGGTCGAGGTATGAGTGGCGTAAGTCGGTCTTGCTTAAATCGAAAGCTACGCGGACAAGAAGGCTATCCAAAATCTTTGAAATCTTATTTTCCATATTCAGAGTTACTACTGAAAGTTTGTCATTTATCGGTTTTTTATTTGCCAATTTCGGATTTATAACGTAAGCGGGTTTGTGGATATTATGTTAAATAGTCTATTTTGAAGAGCAATACTCCAAAGTTAGGCAAGACAAAAGTCGGCAACGATATTGAGAAGTCGTGATTTTTTTATACCTTTGCACTATATGCGCAAATTGCAACCACTACAAACGACCTATGGAAAAGAGCATTTTCAAATATAGAATCGAGCCCCGTCACGTCGATTTCACCAACCGAATTTCGGTTTCATCAATATGCGATTTGGTACTCCACGCCGCAGGTGAGGATGCACACAAGCGCGGGTTCGGCATCGACGCACTAGCCAACAACAATTACGGCTGGGTATTGTCGCGTATGTGCATCGAGTTGGATTATCTGCCTGAAGAGTACAGCGACTTTACGCTCCACACCTGGATCAACGAATACAACCGTCTCGCATCGACACGAAACTTCACACTCAGCGACAGCGAAGGACGCGAGTTTGGTCGCGCAGTATCGCAATGGTGTATGATCGACTACTCGACGCGTATGGACAGGATGGCTATTATTT
>JAFOEH010000065.1 GCA_017380275.1 Alistipes sp. | reverse complement strand
GTCTGGTGTAATAATAGAGTAACCTTTCGCTTTACACTCGGAAGGGCGGTAACGAGGAGGGTACCAACCTTATCGTCGATCTGCGCGAGAACTACGGTATCTTCTGCTCGATCGTAATCTATCCCGTTATCCCGAAGGGCGAGATCATCCTGCGAATCATTCCTACGGCTGCTCACACGCTGGAGGATGTGGAGCGCACGATCGAGGCATTCAAGGCTGTTCGCGAGAAGTTCGATGCTGGTTACTATGCGTCGATGCCTATCCCGCAGATGGCCGATCCCGAGTTCAAGGTTCGCTAATTTGAAGCTGTCTAACAAGGTGATTTTGTCGTTTTGCTCGCTCTTGAAATCCTCACATACGCCAAGTATGCTGCGGTTTCTCGACCATCGCAGGCCTAAAAATCCCTCTTGTTATACAACTTCTTTGGAAATAGAATAAAAGAAAAGAGCTTGTCTATTTAGACAGGCTCTTTTTTATTCTGCTCTTCATCAAAAATCTTATCAAAAATCTCCCGCAACTGCTCCTTGTCGGCAATTATCTCTCGCAGCCGCTTCAATCGCTCGGCATTGTCCGAGCCCTCGATCCACAATCTGAGGTAACCCCCTTCGTCATATTTCTCGTGCAGATGCTCCTGCGAGCGCAACCAATGCCCCTCGCGGTCGAGCGCGGGGAAGTTGGCCAAACTGTACTGTACCGTGCGGCGGATGATCAGTTCGGGAATTATCAAACGGTCGGCCTCAGCTACGATACGGCCATAAATCGTGCGTGGCGCACGCGCTGCCGAGGCGCGGTGATCCTCCGCAGCCTGAGCAATTGTCTCTATCTGTTCCGTTGTAAACCAACGTTGTAGCTCCTTGTCGGCGAGGATGATGCGTGCCGAATCGGAGTGATGGTTCTCGCGTCCGAACCTAAGACCCGTGTCGTGATACGCCGCAATTGCATATACCATCTCGGCATCTACCTCAAACGCCTCGGCTATCTGGGCACTGCGTTCGATTACTTGGTGGGCGTGGTCGCGGCGGTGTCCACGATCGAAACTATCGTATAAGGGCAGGATCTCCTGCTCGATGTATCTTCTTAAATCTTCTCGTATCATTATGCAAGGTTTTTGCAGCGGCAAAGATAAGTAGAATCTTCAAAATTGGTATGAAAAATGTTATGAAAGCGAGTGTGAAAAAGATGTTAAAATGTTTCAGGTTTCATATGTCAATTGTGTTGCTGTTGCTATTGATGTTTCTTGCGGCGTGTGTCTATAATTCGGGGCGCGACGTGATCAATCGTTCGACCTTTGCGAAGTTCGATTTGGACGAATTTATGGGGCGTTGGTATGAGGTGGCGCGCTTCGACAACCGCTTCGAACGCGGTATGCGCAACGTGACGGCCGACTATCGTCTGCTCGATGACGGCACAGTCGAGGTCGTCAATCGGGGTGATCGCGGAGGTGAGCCACACGAGGCTATCGGCCGCGCTAAAGTTACCTCTACGCCAGGCCGACTGCGTGTTTCGTTTTTCTGGATTTTCTATTCGGATTATAATATTTTGGAGATGGCTCCCGATGGTGAGTGGGTGCTCATCGGCAGTCGCTCGCCGCGATTTCTGTGGATTCTCTCGCGCACGCCATCGCTCGCTGGCTCGACCCTCGACTACATAGTCGAATTGGCCAATCGCCGAGGTTACAATACCGAGAATCTGATCTTCGACTCCTCGCGCATCTCTAATTGACCTTCATTCTGAAGATCACATTGGCTCGATTGTCGCGCGGAGTGTGGAACGAGACGTAGAGCCATCCTCGACGCGTAGCCACACCCTCGGGCTCGAGGCCCATCGGTGTGAGATCGAGCGTAGGGTAGTGCTCTGCGGTGAGCGCATCCGTAATGTGCAGTGCCGTAGAGCGAGACGGAACGCCTGCCGGCAGGAATATGTAACGCGAATGCAAGTGGCTACCCTGCGGTATTGAGATGTCGCCCGCCGGAAGCGATCCGATTGAATCCTCCGGTCTAAGATGCACCTCTCCACGCGAGTCGGAGTCGGCAAGTTTTGGCAGACGGAACGCTTTGATCCATCGCAGATTACCTATCGTGCAGTAGAGGAAGATTCTTTTGCTTCGGGCATCCACAAACCAATCTGCCGGGCCTGTTATCTCCTCGCCATCGTAGTATATCGTCTGCACCAGACGCGATCCCGTGAGCGACACATCATTAACGTAGCAGGCTCTCTCGCCGCGACACTCTGTAACGTATAGCAGTGGAAATTGCGAACTCTTGTCGTATCGCTCCACGCCGAACGAGGCATTGTTGCAGTGGCCCGTGTTGCCCTCCATCACAAAGGTGCTGACAAACGAGCGTCGCTTCAGGTCGATGATGACGCACTGCCCGCGATCGTGCACCGAGAAACCGTAGCGCCCGTGTATGGCAAAGCCCTGCGTGGTACCCTCCACGCTCACATCATCGGGCAGAATATCGGCCACATTCACAAACTGCTCCATCTCGCCCAAAATCTTCTCTCCCGATTTTTGCGATGAGTCTCCCTGGGCCGATGCACCAATGGCAAGCAATGAAAACACTGCACTAATAAAAATTCGCTTCATCACTTCTCGATCATTTCGTAGATAGCCCTCTCGATGCCGTCGCTGTCGTAGCCACATAGAGCGTAAAGCTGGGTTGGCGTACCGTGTTCAATGAATCTGTCGTCAATTCCGAGCGTACGCACCGTAGGCTTATATCCATTGTCACTCAGTAGCTTCACTACAGCCTCACCTACGCCACCGCGCAGAGCACCATCCTCTACGGTTATCACTTTATCGAATTTCTCACCCACCTCGCGCAACAACTCCTCGTCCAGAGGCTTGGCAAATCTGAGGTCGTAATGAGCAACGCTCACCTTGCCCTCGGCCTCCACGCGACCAATAGCCTCCGCAGCGAAGTTTCCGGCCGTACCGATCGTGATGATAGCCAGATCCTCGCCCGTTTTGAGGCGGCGGCCCTTGCCCGTCGGGATTGTCTCAAACTCCCTGTCGCGCCACTCCGTTCCCGCACCTGCTCCGCGAGGGTAGCGAATTGAGTATGGCGAGTGAGTGTTGGTTGCCGTGTCGAGCATATTGCGTAACTCCACCTCGTCCATCGGGGCGGCGACAATCATATTCGGGATGCACGAGAAGTAGGCCAGGTCGAAGGCTCCGTGATGCGTAGCGCCATCTTCGCCGACCAATCCTCCGCGGTCGATACATAGTGTCACGGGTAGATTCTGCAATGCAACATCGTGAATCACATTATCATAGGCACGCTGCATAAACGACGAGTAGATGTTGCACACGGGGTGCATACCTCCTGCCGCCAGACCTGCCGAGAATGTCACGGCGTGCCCCTCGGCAATGCCCACATCGAAGCAACGCTCGGGCATAGCCTGCATCATAATATTCATCGAGCAGCCCGATGGCATTGCGGGCGTGATACCGACAATCTTATCATTCCTGCGAGCCAGCTCCAGCAGCGTCTCACCGAAGACATCCTGATATCGTGCCGCTGTACTCTTCGAGGGAATTCGCTCGCCCGTTTCGGGGTTGAAACGGCCCGGCGCGTGCCATACGGCCTGATTATCCTCGGCGGGGGTGTAACCCTTGCCTTTGGTTGTTATAACGTGCAGTAGCTTCGGTTCGTCTATATCTTTCAGTGCCGATAGCATCCTTACCAGCTCCTTTACATCGTGGCCATCCAACTGCCCGAAGTAGCGGAAGTTAAGGCTCTCAAAGAGGTTGCTGTTCTGCAGCAATCCCTGCTTTACGGCATTGCCCACCTTCTGACAGAATCGCAGCACGGGCGGGACGTGCGAAAGGATGCTCCACAGGCTACGCTTGAGGCGATTGTATGTGCGCGAGGTTGACATTCGCGCGAGATAGCTATCCAGCGCACCCGTAGCCTGATCGATGGCCATCTCGTTGTCGTTGAATATTACCAGCAACTTGCCGCGCTTCTTCTCTCCCGCGTTGTTCAATCCCTCGAAGGCCAGGCCTCCCGTCATTGCACCATCACCAATTACGGCCACAACGTGATTATCCCCGCCCTGCAACTCGGCAGCTTTCATAAGGCCGTATGCGGCTGAAATTGAGGTCGATGAGTGTCCTGCGCCGAATGCGTCGTACTCGCTTTCGGCCATACGCGGAAATCCGCTGATACCGCCCAACTTACGGTTTGTGGGGAATTTGTCGCGTCGGCCCGTAATGATCTTGTGGGCATAGGCCTGATGGCCGACATCCCATACGAGCTTGTCGTGTGGGGTGTCATAAACGTAGTGTATGGCCACGGTGAGTTCTATCGTACCCAGACTTGAGGCCAGGTGGCCGGGGTTTTTCGAGCACTCCTCAATGATGTATTGACGCAGCTCGCGGCAATAACGAGGCAAGTCGTCGATCTGAAGACGTTTCAGGTCGGCGGGCGAATTGACACGATATAATAGGTCGTATTCTATATGTTGCATTGCATCGTTCATAGTTTATTTGCGGGCGCTTTTAGGGCCACAAATATACGCTTAAAAATCTACTAAAACAATTCTTAGGCCACCGAGCAGGTTATTCCCAGCGCCTCGACACGCTCGGCTATACGGCAAAGCTCCTCTCGGCCTACCTTCTCAAGCGTGGGGCAGGGCGTATCGCGGTCGAGCGAGTATATCATCACCTGACGCGGTGCGATCTGCTCGACAATCTTGAGCCACGCTGCGACCTGCTCCTCGGTGGTGTTATCCACCCGCTGGCCTTCGTATTCACCTCTTAGGAACATCGTCTGCAGGATGAATTGCCCCTCGAAGAGCTTTAATAACTCCACCGTGCGCTCGACGGTGTATACTCCCTGAGGCTTGTTGATGAGCTGCACCGAGCTGTCGAATGCCGAGTCGAGCTTCAGGATGTTGTTATCAACCTTGCGCAGCGCGCGCCTCACATCCTCACGATGAATCTGCGTGGCGTTACTCAGTACCGATACCTTGGCCGATGGGCAGAGCTTGTTACGCAACGCGAGTGTATCGTCGATGATCAGCTCAAAGTCGGGGTGCATTGTCGGCTCGCCATTGCCCGCAAATGTGATTACATCGGGTGGTGTACCCTCTGCGACCATTCGCTGCAACACTTCGGCGAGCATCTCCCGAACATCCTCTCTCGAGTTGAAGCGACGGCGACCGACGTGGTCGGTATTCCAGCCACATTCGCAGTATATGCAGTCGAAGCTGCACAGTTTCGACTCGACGGGTAGCAGATTAACGCCCAGCGACAGCCCCAGACGACGTGAGCGTATGGGACCGAAGATTATATCGTCATAAAGTGAAGTCATAGTAACCTGTGATTTATATTTTCGATCGGCGGAACTCCTTGGGTGTCATACCCGTATGACGCAGGAAGTACTGTCCGAAGAACGACGGATTGGGGAAATTCAGTCGGCTTGACACCTGCTGAACGGTCAGCTGCGTTGTCGAGAGCAGGGCCTTGGCGTTGATGATCACCGAGTGTGTGATCCACGTCGCCGCACTACGATCCGACATTTGACGTGTTACGATGGTCAGATATTTGGGCGTGATGCAGAGCTTGTCGGCATAATACTGCACCTCGCGCGAGATGGTGATGTCGGTGGCCAGCAGCGAGAGAAACTTGCGGAAGATCACCTCCTGACGCGAGCAGGGCTCACGCTTTACAGGCATATCGTTGGCATATACACCCGCCAGCTCAAAGCAGAGGAGCGTCAGCAGCTGTGCATTGATCTGGTCGTGAAATGGATGCTCTGTACGCTTGTCGCGCTCGTGCATCAGGTGGCACACCTGCAGTATCGAGTCCAACTGCTCCTGCGAGAGAGTCATACAGGGGTTGTCGCGCATCATCATATGTATGGCCGATGCCGACGGGAAGTTTATATCGCGCAGGAACTCTGTGTCGATACGCAGTGTGTAGCTCTCGAATCCCTCCTCGCGCTTGAACTCCTGGATGATCGTTCCGGGGAAGGCGATGCACATCGTGCGTGGCGATAGCTGATACTTATGCTCGTTGATGGTAACATAACCCTTTCCCTTGAGACAGATGAATATTCCACCACGTCCAAAAACGCGCGGCACGTTGTTCTCGTTGATTATCAAGTCGTACTCCGTACTATCGATGTAGGTGAAGAGCGGACTCTTTCCCGCTCTGCTTCCGTCAGGTGCAGTTGTTACGTTGTTTTTTATATTGTTATCCATTCTATGTTGTGTTTGGGTTGCAAATATACTAATTTTTTGCGTGAAAGATAAATTTTATGTCCTATTTCAGTATGAATTTATCCGCAAACGTTGATATTTGATACTCGTCAGCTGTATTTGCTCCGATATTTGTGAGAAGCGAGAGGTTTGGAATGATTTGCCTATTATATAATATAGGTAATATAATTTATGTTCAAAAACTACGCTTGTCGGTATCAATACTTCAAACTCCTGCTCTATAAGTGACAATCAGTAGCTATTGCCAATAAATTATCTATATTACTTTCGCAAAATGCGCGTGTGGCATTACAAACTAAAATTTTTTGGACGTTTTTTCTTATAATATTTAACAATCGTTTCCCCTCGCAGTTTAATCTTTGTAGCTTCGCTTTTCTGTATGTTATAAATTGTAAT
>JAFOEH010000064.1 GCA_017380275.1 Alistipes sp. | reverse complement strand
GTGGTGATGTTGAGATCACCGCTACATATCCCGCAGGTAAGATCGGTACTACGGCTGAGAATCTTGTAGCAGCTGCTGCCGGTGAGCACGAGGAGTGGGATCTTCTCTATGCTGAGTTCGCAAAGGTTGCCGATGAGGAGGGCTTCGCTGAGATCGCAGAGACTTTCCGCCAGATTGCAACTGTAGAGGCTGAGCACGAGCGTCGTTATTTGAAGTTGCTGGAGCGCGTTACCGACGGAACGGTATTCATCCGCGATAATGAGATTTGGTGGCAGTGCCGCAATTGTGGTTACACGCTTCTGGCGAAGGAGGCTCCCCTGAAGTGCCCTGCTTGCGCTCATCCCCAGTCATTCTTCGAGCCTAAGAAAGAGAATTACTAGAATTTGCTCATAATCGTTGAGTCGCGCTCCGAAAGGGGCGCGGCTCTTTTTTTGTGCGGATCGTCAAGTCTTTAACTTATAGTCCGAGGTGCTGGCGTGTGTCGGAGATGAAGCGATTGTAGCGTTGGCGGTAGTCGGCACTCATCTGCATCGTATCGCCCACCTCGGTGGGGATTATGGCGTAGTCGGGGAGGTGTACCCAGACGGGATCGAGGTGCAGGGAGTAGTTGGTGTGGCGGCTGATGTTTTTGTTTAGATGAAGCGAGTCAATGACTTCAATATCAATAGTAGCAATGAGTCCGCCATCGCGGTAGCGAGTGCGTTGATTTGAAACGAAATTACCGAGTGAATAGAGCGTCGGTCGGCCCTCGTCGTCCTGCTCGGCAGTCTGTATGACGTGCGGATGGGAGCCGATGATAATATCTACACCGTGACGGTGCATAAACTCGGCCAGCGAGCGCTGGTCGCGGTTGGGTGTGCGCTCGTATTCGTTGCCCCAATGCACGATGGCGACGATGCAATCTACAGACTCTCGGTCGATCATTTTTAGATCGTGGGCCATCTGCACGGTGTCGAGATGATTTACGACCATTCCTCGCGGAACGGGGATTCCGTTGGTGCCGTAGGTATAATTGACAAAGGCGAAGCGCAGATCACCTCCGTAGAGGTATTGGATGTTATTTAGCTTGTAATCAACCGAATCGGCGTATGCGCCAATGTGGGCTATGCCGCGTTTGTCGAGAATGCGAGCCGTTGAGCGGATGCCGCTTGCCGAGCGGTCGCAGCAATGGTTGTTGGCCAGCGCAGCCAGGTCGATTCCCATATCGCGCATTGCATCGGCCACAGCGGCAGGAGAGCGGAAGGCGGGGTAGCCACTATATGGGCCGGAGTCGGAGAGGGTGGTCTCGAGATTTACGATGGCGAGATCGGCCTCGCGGAAGCGGTTGGCGACGTATCTAAATGAGGGTGTGTAGTCGAAGGTGCTATCGGGTTTTTGGGCGGCTTTGACCTGCTCGTCGTGTTGCATCAAATCGCCAGCAGCGACAATGCGGGCACGACGAATTACGATCTTGTAATCATCGTGTTGCGGTGTGCTATCTGTATCGATAGTTGAGCTGCACGACAGGCTTAACGTCGTAGTGATTAGCAGTAGGGTTATGGCGAGAAAATGTTTCATTAATCAAATGTAATGATTTTATTTGAAAATACAAAAGGCGACCCTGCCAAGGGTCGCCTATATTGGGGTTCAGACGTATTAGAAGTTATACTGTACCATAAGGCTTAATCGGTTGGCCTCGCCCATTGCTTTGTTCATATTTGTACGCGAGCCGTGCAGATACTCTGCAGCTAAACGACAATTTGAGGTAAGCTGGTAGAATACATTGCCAAATATGTAGTTGCCTCGTCGGTACTCATCCTCGGCATAGAAGCCATTCTCCTGACTTACACGAACTGTTGAATAGCCTCCCGAAGCCCACATCTTTGATGGGATGATGTATACTTGCGCTGCAACCTGCCAAGCCCACATAGGCATAGTCTGTATCTGCTCGGCATTCTGGGGATTGGGGGTAAAGTCGAGACCGCTGCCTGCAATATCCTGAATGTAAGGCGTGATGCCCTTGCCATATATACCGTTGCCGTAGAGGGTTACCCAATCGCCAATCTCGACGTGAGCGCTGGCTTGAACGCCCCATCCGAAGAGACTCGTATTCTCGTTGGTGCGTGCATTATGCATATACATATTACGGAAAACGGCCGAGGCGCGGAAATGGCTTTGGCGATTCTCGCCCCACGCATACTGCAGATAGACGGGGATGTCGGGAACGCGTTGCGCCAGGGCGATGAAATTCTCGCCATAGGTGCCGCTGACTTTAGGCATCTCGGCGGCAACACCGAAGGTGAAGTGGTCGCGCAGGAAGTCGAGCTCATAACGCAACATTGTGGCATAGCGGAAGTTATAGGCATTGGGGCCTTCGTGGTCGATCATATCGGGTACAGCCTCCAAGTCACAGAATGTAGTCACGTCGCGACCAGCCGTAAAGCCCAACATTGAGATGTAGGCCGAGCGAAGATGTGGGGTGTAGCTAAACTCCTCGCCACCACGAAAATCCATATCGACAAAGGCTACCACACGACCCAGTTTCTCGGAGTTGATAACAGCCTTGGTGTAGAGGCGAGAGGTGGTTGCATCCATCATCACGCGCTTGCGGTTGGCAAAGGTGGCATCCATAGGAATGTCGTAGGGAACAAAGTCGATATTATCGACTGCACCCTTCAGGTCGTAACTCGTTCGGAAGTTGATCTCTCCGCCAATGCCGAGCGAGAAGCGATTGTTCTTTGTGCTGAATATAAATTGCGGATTGTGAAGCTGTTGGAAGCCTCGACGACGTGTCTGCTCAAAGTCTATGCGAGTGGCTTCGGCCGCAAGGCTGCGGCGCTCCATAGCTTGTTGTAATGATTGTTCGTCGTAACATCCGTCATC
>JAFOEH010000011.1 GCA_017380275.1 Alistipes sp. | reverse complement strand
TGACGAAGTGCTTGGGCACTAATTTTCTGAGTAGTTCGGAGAAGAACTCGTCGGGTTGCATCTCCTCGATCTCGCGCTTTATGCGCTCGGTGAGGATCTCCTCGGTTAGGGCGGGCTTAAGGTCGATAACCATCTTCACTCGCTTCTCCTCAATCAGAGCATCCACCGCATCACGGCTCAGACGCAGTGCCACGGCACCCTCGATGCCACGATCCGAGAAACTGATCTCGCCAAATTCCTCTCTGACTAACTCGTTCTCAACGAACAGTTTAGCGTTGATGTTCTTAAGCAAAAGTCCATCCAGGAACTTGCGCTGCGGATGCGACGTGCGAAGCGGAGTAAGCGACGGGCGCACCTCCTCAATGGTGTGTCCCACGCGGTCGGCAAAGAGATAGCCATCACCCGTAGAGCCTGTGCCGGGGTACGACACACCACCCGTAGCGATGATTACGTTCTCGGCCTCCTCCTTGCGCTCGAAGCCTCGCTTGTTGAAATATTTTACGCCATATACCTTGTCGTCGATAGTGAGAATATCGCTCACACGGGCGTTGTATTCAATCTTTACGCCAAACTCCTCGCACTGCTCCACAAGGGCGTTGGCGATGTCCCACGCCTTGCCACTGCGGGGGAATACACGCTGGCCACGCTCGATGTCGAGTTTGACGCCTATGCGCTCGAAGTAGCGGATGGTAGCCTTGTTGTTGAACTCGGCAAAGGCCACATCGAAGAAGTCGGCATTGGTGCGGATGGCCTCCTTGAACTCCTCGGGCGGACGGGCATTGGTAAGGTTACAACGTCCCTTACCCGAAATGCGAATCTTGCGGCCAGCCTTCTCCATCTTCTCCATCAGAAGGACCGAGTGACCGTTGCGTGCAGCCGTTGCGGCAGCCATCAGGCCGGCGGCTCCGGCACCTATAACTATAACGTCGTACATTGTATGCTCTAAATTTTCTACAAATGTACAAAATTGTCGTCACAAATGCTCTTCTTTTTTGCGGGAATAGAGCCTATTTGCGCAAAATATTTATCTTTGCATATAATTTTAAGCAAAAATAGATATGAATAAAAAGATAGTATATCCCACCAAGGGTGTCTGCTCGCAGGCCATCGCCATCGAGTTGGAGGACGATGTGGTAAAGAGTGTTCAGTTTATGGGCGGCTGCCAGGGTAATACGCAGGGCATCTCGATGCTCGTGCGTGGAATGAAGGCCGAGGAGGTGATTGCCCGCCTCGAGGGTATTAATTGTGGTGGCAAGGCTACTTCGTGCCCCGATCAGCTGGCACGCGCGTTGCGTCTGATGACAGAGTAGGGAAGATGAAGAAGATTATAAATCCGTGGGCTGGTGAGCCTACATACCACTGCTATGGCTGTGATCCCAATAATGACCACGGCCTGAAGATGGAGTTTTATGAGGATGGCGACGACGTTGTCTGCCACTGGCATCCGCGTCAGGAGTTTGAGAGCTGGCGCAACACGCTGCACGGCGGTGTGCAGGCCGTTTTGGTGGATGAGATTGCAAGTTGGGTGATCTTTAGAAAATTCCAGACCAGCGGTGTTACCTCACATCTTGAGATGCGCTACAAGAAGCAGGTCGTTATCGCTCAGGATCATATCACCCTGCGTGCCCGCGTTACGCGTCAGCGCCGTCAGGCTATAGATATCAATGTGGAGCTCTACGATGCTAAGGGCGAGCTCTGCACCGAGGGTCACTGCATCTACTTCCTTACGCCCAAGCAGCGAGCCCAAGAGGAACACGGTTTTCAGGATTTTCTTACTGAGGACGAGATATAGTAGATTGTTAGTATATGGTGGGGGAGAGTATAAAGAATGTGGAGTTTAGCCCTGAGGTGGCATTAGGCTTTGAGATTAAGAGCCTCGACTATGTGCATGCTCACCCATCCTATTTCCGTGGTGTCCGTATGGCCCGCTTCTATCAGGTTATCTGGATCGAGCAGGGCGAGGCTACCTTTATGGTCGATTTTGAGCAGGTGCGACTGCGTAGCGGCGAGATGCTGATCATCGTTCCTGATCGCTCATATGTATTTGATACAGAGTCGCAATATACGGGCAAGCTGATGATCTTCACTCGGTTATTCCTTAATCAGACCCCCTCTATCGAACAACTTGTCAATTCTTCTATTTTGCTTAATCCTCTGCTGCCGCACCCCGTTGTAGCGGTTGAGAGGGATATCTTCGCTCACTACCTTGCGGTACTGGATTCAGAACTTAAACGTGAGGATAGCGTGACGCACCAGCGCATCGTTCATCGTATGTTGGAGATTATCCTGCTTGCGGCCGAGCGCTCAATGCGCGAGACATCGAACGACGTGTTGAACCAAACATATCTACCTTTGCGCTGTCGTTTTTGCAATGAAGTGGAGAAGCACTTCCGCCAACACCATTCGGTGGAGTTCTATTGCCTCCAACTCGGAATAAGCGATAAGGCTCTGAATCGTGCCGCAAAACAGTCGGTTGGCAAGAGTGCCAAAGCATATATCGACGATCGCGTGATATTGGAGGCCAAGCGTCTGCTGTCGTATGGTGACTCATCGGTCAAGGAGATTGCATATACACTCGGTTTTAGCGACGATAGTAATTTCTATAAATTCTTCTTTAAGCATACATCGCTTACCCCTTTGGCGTTTCGACGTCAGTACCGATAATTGTCCCAAGGTCGGAAAAATACCATATTTTTACCTCTTTTGATAATTTGCGTTATGACGTGAATGTGTAATTTTGTCTTCGTTAATACTCGGCCGAGATTAACACAGTTAAAACCTTAAAAACAAAATTATTATGAAAACATTTTTCTTGACGTTGGCTATGGCAATCGCTTGTGTGTCAGCCAATACAGTGCAGGCACAGGCTTTGCCTGAGAATGCTACCGACATCGCTCCTATGGTTGTGGGTGAGGTGGTGCCCGATGTAACTTTAACTTCAGCCGAGGGTCAGACCGTAACGCTGTACTCTTTGACAAAGGAGAAACCTACCGTGTTGGTATTTTACCGTGGTGAGTGGTGTTTCAACTGTACCAATAACTTCCGAGATGAGTTCGTTCCCAATCTTGCCGAGATTGAGAAGATGGGTTACAACGTGATCTGTGTATCGCCCGATGCCGTAGCAGGTTTGAAGAAGACCAGCGAGGAGTCAACAATGCCTCTGAAACACTTCTATGGCGATCCCAAGGGTAACTTGGCGAAGGCTATGGGTGTGGCATTCCTTGCAACGGGTCGTGCAGTGGATTT
>JAFOEH010000063.1 GCA_017380275.1 Alistipes sp. | reverse complement strand
TCAGGTCAACGACCGCTCTACGGAGTTGGAGCTGGTCTATATCGACAACCTTGTGGATGAGATGATTGCAGCGCTGAAGAGCGAGGAGCATCACTGTGAATTTGATGGACTTACAACCGTTTTAACCACCGAGGGACGTTATTGTGCTGTTCCCGTGTCGCATCGTGTTACGTTGGGTGAGATTGTCGATTTGCTGGAGCAGTTCCGTGCGCAGCCCTCGTCGCTCGTTATGCCCAACATCCCCGAGGGCTCGTTCGCGAAGAAACTATACTCGACTTATCTGTCATATCTTCCTGCCGAGAAGGTGGCCTTCTCGCTGAAGATGAATGTCGATGCACGCGGTAGCTTTACTGAGATTATTAAATCAGTGGGAGTAGGGCAGGTAAGTATCAACATTAGTAAGCCTGGCATCACCAAGGGTGAACATTGGCACAATACCAAATGGGAGTTCTTTGTTGTTGTAGCAGGCCACGGCATAATCCAGCAGCGTCGCGTGGGTAGAGATGAGGTGCTGAATTTTGAGGTGTCGGGCGAGAAGATCGAAGCGGTGCATATGCTTCCGGGATATACTCACAATATTATAAACCTCTCCGAGAGTGAGGACCTTGTTACGGTGATGTGGTGCAACGAGTGTTTTGACCCTTCGCGCCCTGATACATATTTTGAACCTGTGGAAAAACATTAAACTATGGATATTAAACTTGACTACTCTGATGTAAAATTTGCCGACAATGGCAAACTTAAGCTCTTGATAATTGTCGGTACCCGCCCCGAGATTATTCGTCTGGCAGCCGTAATCAATAAATGCCGTCGTTACTTCGACTGCATCCTTGCTCATACGGGTCAAAACTACGATTATAATCTCAATGGCATCTTCTTCCGCGACCTAAAGCTCGAGGCTCCCGAGGTATATATGGATGCCGTAGGAGAGGATCTGGGTGCAACGATGGGAAATATTATCAACGCGTCGTATAAGCTGATGGCCGAGATTAAACCCGATGCTGTTTTGGTATTGGGCGACACGAACTCTTGCCTGAGTGTGATTGGTGCGAAGCGTCTGCATATCCCCATTTTCCATATGGAGGCTGGAAATCGTTGCTTCGATGAGTGTCTGCCCGAGGAGACCAACCGTCGCATTGTCGATATCATATCGGATGTGAATATGTGTTACTCCGAGCACGCACGCCGCTATTTGAACGCATCGAGTGTTGCGAAGGAGCGCACATACGTTGTTGGCTCGCCTATGGCCGAGGTGCTGCACGAGAATCTGGAAGATATTATGCGTAGCGATATTCACGAGCGACTCGGCCTGGAGAAGGGACGCTACATCCTGCTCTCGGCTCACCGTGAGGAGAATATCGACACTGAGAAGAATTTCCGTTCGCTATTTAGTGCAATCAATGCTATGGCTGAGAAGTACGATATGCCTATTCTCTACTCGTGCCATCCTCGATCGCGCAATCGCCTCGAGAATAGCGGATTTGTGTTGGATAGGCGGGTGATTCGCCACGAGCCTCTCGGCTTCCACGACTACAACTGCTTGCAGATGAATGCTTTTGCTGTAGTGTCGGATAGCGGTACTCTGCCCGAGGAGAGTTCATTCTTTACCTCCGTCGGCCACTCATTCCCTGCCGTATGTATCCGCACCTCGACCGAGCGCCCTGAGGCACTCGATAAGGGATGTTTTATCCTCGCTGGTATCGACGAGCGTTCACTTTTGCAGGCAGTCGATACTGCCGTAGAGATGCGCAATAATGGCGATAACGGTATCCCCGTGCCCGATTACGTTGATGAGATGGTTTCAACCAAGGTTGTAAAACTTATCCAGAGCTACACAGGCGTTGTGAACAAGATGGTTTGGAGAAAATAGCCACGCTCGAGATGAAGATCCTACTTGTTTCGCCCCATTTCTTCCCCGAGGACTTCAAGTGCAACGATATGGCATTTGAGTTGGCGCGTCGTGGCTACGATGTTACGGTGCTGTCAGATATTCCCAACTACCCGAAGGGAAAGTTCTTCGATGGCTATGGCATCTTCAAGCGTCGTTGCGAGATGGTCTATGGCGTTAAGGTAATCCGAGCTTTGGTCATTCCTCGCGGAAAAGGCGGAGCAATTCGATTGGCGCTCAATTATATGAGCTTCGCATTTTTTGCATCAATCATTGCCGTATATCTTGCGCTGTTCAAGCGCTATGATGCTGTTCTCGTCCACGAGACATCGCCCATCACGGTCGGAATTCCCGCCGTCATCGTTAAGAAGATTCAGCGAATACCGCTCTATTTCTGGGTACTCGACCTCTGGCCCGAGAGCCTTACTGCCGCGGGAGGTATAAACAATAAGTACATAATCGGCATTTTCACTGCCATAACTCGCTGGATTTATCGCAACTCTGCGAAAATTCTTATCAGTTCGAAGGGCTTCCGTCACTCGATTACGCAGAAAGGCGACTTTGGCGATAAGATAATCTACTTTCCCAACTGGGTGGATAGCGCTTTGTGCCAAAAGAGTGAATTTGAGTTGCCCACACTCCCTGAGGGTTTTATTGTTATGTTTGCCGGCAATATTGGCGAGGCTCAGGATTTTGACAACATAATGAGGGCAGCGAATATTTTGAAGGGTCGGACGGAAATCCAATTTGTCATCGTCGGTGATGGCCGCAAACGCCAATGGGTAGATGAGTATATCCTCAAGAATGGATTATCTTCTACGGTGCATTGTGTTGGCCGTTATCCGCTCGCAGCAATGCCTTCGTTTTTCGAGCGTGCCGATGCGATGCTCGTCACACTCAAGGATGAGCCTATCTTCAATCTTACCGTCCCGGCTAAAGTTCAGGCCTATATGTCGGCAGGAAAGCCCATCATCGCTATGCTCAATGGCGAAGGTGCGGGGCTTATCGAGGAGGTCGGGTGTGGCCATAGCGTAGCAGCAGGTGATGCCGAGGCTTTGGCTGATGTGATTCTTAAATTATCACAGAGCAATCGCAACTCTCTTCGAGAGATGGGGGAGCGTGGTCGCCAATATAGTCAGACGCACTTTGATTTTCAGAAGTGCATTGATAATCTAATCGATATTATTTGTTAAACGTATGGATATTACAAACATACTACGTTCAGTGTTTGATGCCGAGGCTAAGCCAATCAACTATGCAGCGCTTACATCGGAGCAGTGGCGTAAGATTTACACTTTCTCGGCAGAGCAGGGTATTTTAGCCATCGTGTGGGATGTGTTACAGCAGACAGCGGAGCGAGATTCATCGACGCTTGCCAATATGCCGCGCGAGCTGAAGATTCGCTGGGCATTGAATGTTGAGCAAATTGAACAGAAATATGCACGTCAGAAAGCCGTGATCGAGAAGTTATCGGTTTTCCTCGCGCAACACGATATCAAGATGATGGTGGTGAAGGGGTATGGCCTGAGCTTATGTTTTCCACGAGCTGACCATCGTCCTTGCGGAGATATTGACGTATGGTTCTTTACAGAGCATACGGAGGACGGCCGTACGGTGCGCAAGAGTGCCCAGCAGAAGGCTGACGAACTTCTGCGAGAGCACTTCAAGATCAGAATTAATGAGGACGAACACCATCATACGGTCTTTTATGTCGATGGCGTGATGATTGAGAATCACTACGATTTCATCAATATTCACGCTCATAGATCAAACAGAATCATCGAGCAAAAGTTAAAGAGCCTTGCGCAGGCGAAGTTGGAGAGTGCGCAGGTTGGCGATGGAGTTGTCTATTTCCCCTCGCCCGATTTCCACGCATTGTTCCTACTGCGACATTCGGCAGCGCACTTTGCGGCGGAAAAAATTGGTATTCGTCATCTGCTCGATTGGCGCTATTACGTCGAAGTATATAACGACCGTATAGATTGGACGTGGCTCGAGGGGTTTGCGCGCGAGATGAATATGCACCGTTTTCTATATGCAATGAATGCCATTTGTGTCGATTATCTCGGATTGCCGCAGTCGAAAGCTCCTTCATTTGACCGCGATAAGCAGCTCGAGGACCGAGTGTTGGGGGAGATCCTTTCGCCAGAATTTTCGGATGAGAAACCTCAGAATGCAGGCTACATCAGCTCTTGGATATTTATGTTCAACCGCTGGTGGACAAATCGCTGGAAGCATAAGATTGTGTATCGCGAGAGCCTGTTGGCTACGTTCGTAGTTCAGGTGTGGAGTCATTTGCTGAAACCCAAAAGCCTTAAGGTAAAATAGGCTTTACATAGAAAACAAAATACCCCGCTTACTCGAATGTAGGCGGGG
>JAFOEH010000062.1 GCA_017380275.1 Alistipes sp. | reverse complement strand
ATCGCCCGATGCCGTAGCAGGTTTGAAGAAGACCAGCGAGGAGTCAACAATGCCTCTGAAACACTTCTATGGCGATCCCAAGGGTAACTTGGCGAAGGCTATGGGTGTGGCATTCCTTGCAACGGGTCGTGCAGTGGATTTGACCAAGAAGTCGTCAGAGAATCTCAATACCGATCCCTATCTGCCTGCCCCCGCGTTTTATGTTCTTGATACCAATAATGAGGTTAAGTTCGCCGACATTCGCCCCAATGCTATTCCCGCCGCAAAGCGTATCGGTTGGAACTTCTATGGTCCTATCCTCCAGTCGCTTAAACTCTACTATTTGTAGTATAATGCGATTTAGGTTAGGTATTTAATACGAAAATCCCGATCACCAGTGTGGCGATCGGGATTTTTTTTCGTTTCAAATAGCGATTACTTCTGCAACTGCGAGTTGTCAGCCACAACCATACCCTTGTCGATGCGGAGTGTTACGTCGCCATCAACCTGAATCAGGATGGTAGGCTCGCCGGGCTTAACCTCCTTAACAACGGCATAGATACCGCCGGCGGTGATCACCTTATCGCCCTTCTTCAGACCGTCGCGGAACTTAGCCATCTCCTTACGACGCTTTGACTCGGGACGCCACATAAAGAAATACATCACGGCGATCATAAGCAACATCATCACCCAAAAACTACCCATACCGGGCTGTGCAGCTGCCGCAGCAGCATCTGCTTGAAGCAAATTAATCATAGTCTATAAATTTTAGTTTTATTTTCTGTTTTCATTCCACATCCTTGCTCGTTGACTTCCCTTAGAAGACCGACTATGCAAAGTTATGTAATTATTAGCTTTCGCACAACCTATTCCACCTCGGCTTCGACAAATATTCGCATCGGACGGCCCTTTTCGGCGAAATATAGCACCAAAGTTTTCAATTGCAGTCCGTTCATCGTGCGCGAATCAAACTCGAGGTTTATATCTGTGCTCTGGCCCTTGGCAATAGGCTTGCGATCGTACTGCACGCTAAGGCATCCGCACGAGACGTGATGACGCATCAGCACTATAGGCTCGTCGCTCTCATTCTTTACGCGTATGGTCTTTGCAATAACCTCTCCCGAATGTAATCGGCCCAGTCGCAATGTGTCGCTAACGCCTCGCTCGGCCGACTCATTATCAATCGTGATGGTTCTCAAATCCACCGGACGGCCTGCCGTGGCATACTGCACCTGATTTCCTCGGCACGAGCTCATCATCAGCATCGCCACAATAGCATATACAAAGCCCCTCAGCATAGCCTCCTGCAATCCTTTCCTCTTAGATTAGTCCGCGACCGCTCTTATTAATTCGGCCCTCTTGCTGAAGCGCCGCTACCAACTTGTCGAGTACACCATTGATGAACGTACCACTGCTATTGGTCGAGTAGAACTTGGCAATCTCGATATACTCGTCGAGTGTAACCTTTACGGGAATTGACTCAAAACCGACAAGCTCGGCCACGGCCGTAGCCATAATCAGATTATCCATAAACGCGATACGCTCCACATCCCAGTTGCGCGTAAATCGCTCAATCTGCTGCTGATACTCGTCGTAGTTTACAGCCGTCTTGGCAAAGAGTTCGCAAGCGAAATCGAGATCCTCCTCACTCTTGAACTTGGGCACGAGTTTAATCTCCTCGTGCGAAGCACGCACAGAAGAGAGCGTACGCAACACCATAATCAGCGCAAAGCCCAAATCATCGTTCCACAGGATCGACATCTCGTCGAGGACATCCTCCAGCATCTCGCACTCCTCCAGCTCGCGAGTAAAGAACTCTGTCACCAGCGCCAGATCATCCTTGAACGAGCGCTCCTGCTGTGACATATAATTCTGGAAATACTCCGTCTGCTCGAGCTGCGCGTAGAGCGTCTTGATGAGTTCGGGATATGCCGCCCACGAGAGTTTGCGCGAAGCCAAATAATCGTTCACCGAATCGCTATTGGCGATCAGCTGCACGACACGGTTATCGACAAACTTACGGTTGGGGTTGAGATCTTCGTATGTAGGCAATTGCTTTTTCTTGGCCAGCTCCTGACGCTGCTCGGCATAATGAGCCAACTCGGCCACGAGCGACAACGTAAGCACATAGAGATCGTACGTCTTGTCGATCGAATTCACAAGCGTCTTCTGAGAGGCCATCAGCGAGTCGGGCTCCGACTTCAGATGGGCGTATAAAGTCTTGATGACCTTAATTCTGAGCATTCTTCTGCTAATCATAAAATATGAACCTTTATTCCGAGTGCAAAAATAGAAAAATGTTTGCCTATCTCAAAATCTTTCGGCCTAAGATGAAAATATTTTCTATATTTGCACTTTAGAACAACGGCTTGTCCGTACAAAACATCGCATAAATGTTCAACGACTATATCATAGCCAACCATCGCATACGCCTCGCAGGATCAGTCTGCGACGCAGTAAAGGCAGGCTTGCGTGGTTTCGCTCCTTTCGTAGTGGAGCCTGAGGCCGAGGCCGACTGCACGGCAACGATTCTCACTGGAGTAGATATTCAACTCCCCACGCAGTTGGAGCAGCTCACCGAATTCGATTTTGACGAGGGAGATGCACGCTGCACATTCTACCGCAACGCCGAGCGATACTACTTCACCATCGAGAGCGACACTCAGCCCACTCTGATTCTCTCTTCGTCGCGTAACGATGTGAGTCATATTGACATGAACGCCAAGGAGGGTGTAAATCCTTCGTTCCTCCGCTTTGGCTTGTGGTTTGCCGTGAATATGGCTCTCTCGCAGCACCTTACAACGGCCGTTCATACGTCGGTTATCGTCTGTCACGATGAGGCTATTATGTTCCTCGGCGAGTCGGGAACGGGCAAGAGTACGCACACACGTCTGTGGCGTGAAAATATCGAGGGTGCAACGCTGCTTAACGATGACAGCCCCTTCATTGGCATCCGCGACGGTAAGGTCGTAGCCTACGGCTCACCGTGGAGTGGCAAGACCCCCTGCTACAAAGCCGAGAGCTACCCTCTGCGTGCCATTGTGCGCCTGTCGCAAGCTCCGCATAACGTCATCCGACGACTGCGTGGTGCGCAAGCTATGGGAGCACTGCTGCCGTCATTGCCGCCCGCATTTGCCTACGATGGGCGACTGGAGGAGGCGATGATTGATATTCTGTCGGCTGTCTTGAGCAAAGTTCCCGCCTATCATCTTGAGTGTCTGCCCGATGCAGCGGCAGCGCAACTCTCTCACGACACGGTTTTCGGCTTATGAAACTGAGCAATGAGATATTTTTTGCCGAGGTTGAGCGCCTTCTCGCTGCGGGCGAAGAGGTTTCAATTCTTGTCAAAGGTAATAGTATGACCCCATTGATGTGCAACGGCCACGACAAAGCCATCCTACGTCGTGCCGAACGTAGCGACATCAAGCCTGGCGCAGTTATGCTCTTTCGCTATCGTGGGGCGCACGTTCTGCATCGCGTAAAACACATTGATAGCGAGCACATTACCTTCGCTGGCGATGGAAACTACAAAATCAAAGAGGAGGTTACTGTTGCTGACGTTGTTGGCGTAATGGTTGCAGTTGAGCGAAAGTCGGGACGCAGGGTAGAGTGCTCGAGTCGTAGTTGGTGCTGGCAGTCGCGCGCGTGGCTAATGTTGCCGCCTATGCTCCGACGAATTATTTTAGGTATAAGACGAAGATTAACAGCGTAATATATGGATATTAGAATAGGACACGGATACGATGTTCACGCCCTTGCCGAGGGGCTTCGCTTGGTATTGGGAGGTATCGAAATCGAACATACGAAGGGTTGCGTTGCCCACTCCGATGGTGATGTAGTGCTACACGCCATCTGCGATGCGCTGCTCGGCGCGTTGGCATTGGGCGACATTGGCAAACTCTTCCCCGACACTTCGGACGAGTTCAAGGGTATCGACTCGAAGATTCTTCTACGCCGCGTTTGTGACGAGGTGGAGGCTCGCGGATACTCTATTTCAAACATCGATTGCACCATCGCAATGCAACGCCCAAAACTCCGTCCACACATCGACTCGATGCGCTCGGCAATAGCCGCTGTGACAGGTCTTGACACAGACCGCGTTTCGGTCAAAGCGACGACTACCGAACGAATGGGCTTCGAGGGGCGCGAGGAGGGTGTTTCGACACACGCTGTTGTACTACTCACAAAATAACATATTTATACTCAAATAAAAAGCCTGCAGATCTCGAAAGATTTTGCAGGCTTTTTCGTTATTTCCTTTCGCGCGATCGTTGACCTATTGAGCCAACATATCGCATCGCGCCATCGGGTCCTTCGACTGTAAGTTCGGTTTGTCCCGTGACGGTCGAGATCATCAACGAAAAATCGTACTGCTGTCCGTCATCGCGAGCCGAGAAGGATATATTCCACTGCGTCTGGAACTTAGCCGAGACATAATTCTCAATTCGGTCGGAGTCGAAGTTCATAATCGACACCTGCCGCATCGCTCCACGCTCCAGCGGAAGATGTACCTCCAAATCAACGGGCGAGATGTAGGCATAGAAATAATCGGCATAGACCAGCCTAATCTCGCCATCGGGAACAGCCTGCATAACAGTAGGATAGAAGGCAAACGACCGCATTGCAACTAGCGAATCAATCGTCATCGCATAGCGTCGTGCCCGTTCCTCACGGCGCTGGCGGTGGTTCATCTGTGGAGGTGAAGGTGCTGGTTCGGTGATGGTGTCGGTCGATGTATAGGGAGCTTGTTGTACGGGAACGATGGTCGTCACGGGGACGCTATCACGCTGGGCGGTAATTGTGACGGCTGTGGGCTGCTGTGCTTGAGCAGCAGAGATTGCACACAAGGTAAAGAGCGGAACTAACAACCTCATAGCTAATAGATTTTAGTGATTGTTCCCGTATATTGCACCAGATTGTACCAAGTGTTGCTGATTGTCAGCGTCGCCCCGCCGTGGGAATAGATTTCAAAGTCGAATGTATATTCCGACTCGGCATAAAGCGTTGTTTTGAAAGAGACATTCCAGCCATAGGCGGTCTGCACAACTAGATAATCCGACAGCAGGGGCGATCCCGTATTCATCAGCACATAGCGATAGGGCGGCACCACACCTGTATAGTAGGGTAGGCAGACATCCATCTGACCACGCCAGACGGTTACGATGTAATT
>JAFOEH010000061.1 GCA_017380275.1 Alistipes sp. | reverse complement strand
GACAGTGATTAGTATTTGAGCTTTACCCTGATCGGAATTAACATCTATAATAGCAGTGCCAATTGTCAATGATCTAACTTTACCCATATTATCAACTTTTGCAACATATGGGTTTTTAGATTCGAAAGTTACGTTAGTTCCATTGGTTGTGGTAATTTGGTATTCTTCGTGAGCAAACATTGTTGCTGTAAGGGCATTTAGTGTCAAAACAGGATCATCTTTTGAACAAGATAACAATATTGCACTTAGCAACATACATAATAAAACCTTTTTCATAATTGTATTTTTTTAAGTTAAACATTAAATTTCAGCCAACAGATGGCAACCGTTTAACTCAAAAAAAAGAAACGTGGGTCGCGCTTACTTGTCAAGAAGGTACGACCAAGCACCTATACACGAACATAAGCACGCCCACGCCAAGCGGCGTGAGCATTTAATGTGCCTATTGTCTGTTCGTGTCTTAATAAATTTGGTCGTTTTACTTGACAATAAACAATAGCCTAAATGCCACCAATACAAGACTGCCTATTCGACAGCCTATCACAAATATACGAATAATTTGTAAATAACAACAATCTCTGTACGATAATTAATAAAAAACACCCCACCAAGCTGCGCGCTCGGCGGGGTGTTTTCTTTAATTTCAGACAATCAATTACTCGATCGTAATTTCAAACTGATCGTACTCGGCTGTACGCCAAGCCAGATGCTGCGTCAGGCGTGAGATTGCAAACATTGGCGAGAAGGTGCGAACACCGATGGTCTTGCCGTCGGGCTTGAACTCCAGAATACGCAACCAGCAGTCACCGCCATTGCCATTCCAGTCGCCGTCACCCTGCTGTGAGTTGAACATCATCTGCGGGATTGAGCGGCCATCGGCAGCCTTATCTACGCGGTATGATGAGGTGGGCTTGAAGTTGGTGCTCTTCACGTCGCCCTCGATCTTGGGGGCAGCGCCAGAGTGGCCACTGAGTACCATAACGATATTCTTCGAGGGGTAAATCAGCTTCTTCCACACATCGTCGGCCCAGTTGCAGGGACGCAGTGTGTAACCCTCGCTCGTGATGCGGTCACCGGCGGTGTTGAGCCACGAGTGAACGAGGATTATAACCTTGTGGTTCTTGTACTTATCCGACTCTGTCAGCTCCTTCGCCCACGCTATAGCCTCGTCGCGCGGAGCAAACTCCATCGTGATAACAAGCAGATCGCCCCACGCCTTGTCGTGGAACTCGTAAGCCGAGTTCTCCATCGTGTGCACACCCTGCCAATTCTGGCAAGTTGATACCAGGTGCTTTTCGAACAGGATGTTACGCTCGGGATAGACGTAGTTGGGCATAATCGTATGGCGGTCGGTAGCGGTGATCTCGCCGATGTCGTGGTTACCCTGCGCTACAACGTAGGGCAGACGGTTGTCCAGGCGGCTCAATGCGCGCGATACGGCCTCCCACTGCTGACGGCCCGTCTGGTCGCCATTGTATTCGTTGGGCTTCGGAGCTGAGATCATCTTACCGTTCTGCTCAACCATATCGCCCGTGAAGAGAGCAGCCTTGATGTTGAGGCGGTCGATATTTTGTGCCACCCACGCCGTCTGAAGATCAAACAAGGGCTGGTTAGCTGCAAATTTGGTGTAGCTCTGCGGGTCGGGAATGAGGATCATACTGAACGAAGCCTCATCCTGAAGCGTAGGATAAACGGGAATCTGTGGCTCGCCCTTGGGGCCTTGAGCCAGTGCAACGCCTGCGAAGCACAGCGCGCAGATAAGAGCAGTAATTCGTTTCATATATATTAAGTTTTATGGTTTGCGGTTAAAAGAGCATCCCCTCGTCGGGTTTGGGAGTGTAGCCGAGGTGTGCGTAGGCCAGCTCCGTTGCCTCGCGGCCTCGGGGGGTACGCTTGATGAAGCCCTCCTTGATAAGGAACGGCTCGTACACATCCTCGATTGTGCCCGCCTCCTCGCCAACGGCCGTGGCGATGGTGTTCAGACCGACCGGCCCACCCTTGAACTTCTCGATTATCGTCTGCAGGATCTTGTTGTCCATCTGATCCAAACCACGCGAGTCGATATTGAGCGCTTGCAGGGCTATACGTGTGATCTCCAGGTCGATATGGCCCTCGCCCTTGACCATTGCAAAGTCCCTGACGCGGCGCAGCAGAGCATTGGCGATACGGGGCGTACCGCGCGAGCGCAGAGCCACCTCGTGGGCAGCATCGTCGTCAATCGAGATGTCGATGATTCGTGCCGAGCGTTTTACGATGCCAGCCAGAACGGGCGTGTCGTAATACTCCAGGTGGCAGGTGATACCAAATCGGGCACGAAGCGGCGAGGTCAGAAGACCACTTCGTGTGGTGGCACCGACCAATGTAAAGGGGGCAAGCTCAATCTGTATGGAGCGTGCCGAGGGGCCCTTGTCGAGCACGATGTCGATCTTGTAATCCTCCATCGCGGAGTAGAGATACTCCTCGACGATAGGACTGAGACGGTGAATCTCGTCGATGAAGAGCACATCGCCCGCATCGAGGTTGGTCAGCAGACCAGCCAGATCACCCGGCTTATCGAGCACGGGACCCGATGTAACCTTGAGTTGGGCACCCATTTCGTGGGCGATGATGTTCGCCAACGTGGTCTTGCCCAAGCCCGGAGGACCGTGCAGCAGGACGTGGTCGAGCGAGTCGCCTCGCATAAGGGCGGCTTTGATAAAGACCTTCAGGTTATCCACAATCTTATCCTGTCCCGAGAAGGTGGATAGCTCTTGCGGACGAATTCGGTTCTCATATTCGAGATCGCTCTCGATGTTTCGCATATTTCTCTCTATGGCCATATCAAATGCAAATATAGCAAAAAAACGAGAAATACTCGTTCTGTCATAACGAATAGTCGCCCGCGCTGAACTTTATTTTGCATTTGATAGTACTTTTTTTATTGTAAATAAAAATAAAAATGTTATCTTTGGAAAATGAAATGCTGTAAACCTGCGAAAGTGATTGAGTGCTGAAGGCTGGTGTGCCAAAGGTGTTATATGGCATAAAAAAAGGAGGAATGCGATTGATCGCCCCTCCTGCATAGTGTGACCTCGAAAGGATTCGAACCTTCATCGTAAGAACCGGAATCTTATATTCTATCCATTGAACTACGAGGCCGCGCTTGCAAAGATTGTAAAAAAAAATGAATATGGCAAATAGTAGCACACCTTGGCAGCGCCTTGAGAGCGTTATCCGCTGGGCTGATATGACTACAAATTACTTCGGACGTTATATCGGACTTCTACGCTCGGAGAGTCTCTACCAGATCAAATCGGGCAAGAACGGAATCTCCCACTCGCTGGCTCGCCGCATCGTGGAGCACTTCCCCGAGATAAGCCCCGGATGGCTGCTTACGGGCGAGGGCGATATGTTTGGCCGTGAGCGAACTGGACACACCATTCCGCTCTATGCGATGGAGTCGCTGCGAATGCAAGGCTGGGAGCAGAACGATCCCGAGTGCCATCTGATGATGCCCATTGTTGAGCCGTGCGACGTAGCTGTGCGCTCCTCGGACGAGGGTATGAGCGGCGAGGTGATGGTCGGATCGATACTTTTTTTGAAAAAAATAGGTGTCGAGGCCATTATTTCAGGAGGTTTATATGTGATTGTTTCTGCGAATTATGTAATTTTGCGTAGAGTGCGCATTGCCGAGCAGGAGCAGATGTTGAGGTTCGAGGCGGCCAACCCCGATTTCGATCCAATGGTCGTTAGTGAGGATCAGATCGAGGCGTTGTACCGTGTTGTGGCCTCGATGCGGATGTATTAGTGCCGCAAGAGTCTGCTACGGATAGGAAATATGAACAATTAAAACTTTTATACGATGATTGTAAAGACAAAAGAGAGTGCTTCGTTATTGATGGCTTTGGTTGCAACGCTTATCGTGGCGGCTGTGATGATAGCGTGCGGATTGGTGTGGTGGATGGTCGCTTGCGTTGCAGTTTGCGTATTCATCCTGATGGCCCTTTTCTCGCTCTTTATGATGAAACAGTACGTCGCTTACAAGCTTAAGCCCATCTACTCGATGGTGCTTTCGCGTGATGTACACACCACCGAGATTGTCGATGAGATGAAGGACAAACACGTCGAGAATATCTCGGAGGAGCTCACCGCGTGGGCCGACGACAACGATAAGGAGATTACGCGCCTGAAGCAGAACGAGGCCTTCCGCAAGCAATATCTGGGCAATGTGGCTCACGAGCTGAAGACTCCGATTTTCAACATCCAGGGTTATATCTCTACATTGCTTGACGGCGGTTTGGAGGATGAGCTGATTAACCGCAAGTATCTGGAGCGTGCCGAGAAGAGTATCGACCGTCTGATCAACATCGTGAGCGATCTGGATACCATCTCGAAGCTCGAGAACGATATGAACCGTCTGAAGATGGAGACCTTCGACATCGTGGCTCTGGCCAAAGAGATTGCCGACCAGCTGGAGATTGAGGCTGCAAAGCGCAACATCAAGCTCTCGGTCAAGGGTGCCGACTCGCTGCCTTCGCAGTTCCGCGTAACGGCCGACAAGCACTTCGTTGGTCAGGTGCTGGTGAACCTTATCGCTAACTCAATCCACTACGGCAAGGAGGGTGGCTCTACCCGCATCCGCTTCCGCGATATGGCCGACAAGGTACTCGTTGAGGTTGAGGATACAGGTGTAGGTATCTCAAAGGAGGATATGCCTCGCATCTTCGAGCGCTTCTATCGTGTCGATAAGAGCCGCTCGCGCGAGCAGGGTGGTACGGGCTTGGGCCTTGCTATTGTGAAACATATTGTCGAGGCTCACGGCGAGCGCGTGACCGTAAGAAGTGAGCTCGGCACGGGAACTACCTTTGCCTTCCCGTTGAAGAAATAATTTTACACTAAAGAGAGATGCTGAACGACTTATTATATATTGTTTGGGATGCCGACCCGGTGATGTTCACCATCGGCGGATTTGAATTACGCTACTACGGCCTGATGTGGGCACTGACCTTCCTCATTGGCGAGCGTTTCTTCACAAATTACATTAAGCGCGAGGGCTTCGGCTCTCAGATCGTCGAGACGGGATTTATCTGGATCGTGCTGGGTGCCGTTTTGGGCGCGCGCATCGGACACTGCCTCTTTTATGAGTTCGACTACTATATCACCAAACCTTGGGCTATCATCACCGAGTTCCGCAATGGTGGTATGGCCAGCCACGGCTCGGCGCTGGGTATGTTGCTCGGTATGTGGATCACCACGCGCAAGCATAAGATGCCCTATGTCTGGTGGTTGGATCGTATTATGATTCCCGTAGCCATTGGTGGTGCACTGGTGCGTCTGGGCAATCTGATGAACTCGGAGATCGTGGGCCGCGCTACGGATGTGCCTTGGGGCTTTAAGTTCGTGCGACTCTATCCCAACATTGGCGAGGCGATGATTCCGCCGCAGCACCCTGCGCAGCTCTATGAGGCTATCTGCTACATCATTACCTTCGTCATCCTGTGCGTTATGTACTATAAGTTCGACGTGGCACGTCGCAAGCCGGGTGTGATCTTCGGCGTGGGATTGATTGGTATCTTCCTCACACGTCCATTCATCGAGATGGTGAAGGTCAACCAGGAGGCCTTCGAGGAGGGTATGTTGCTCAATATGGGCCAGTTGCTCAGTATTCCGTTCATCATTATGGCGGTGCTGATGATTTGGTACGGAATGAAGGGCCGCTTCCCCGTGGGTAAGCCCGATTGCCCCGAGAACCGTCCCCAGAAGGAGGATAAAAGAAAATAGTGAAGATGGTCGGAGAGGTAAATAAGATAATATACAATATGCTTATCAGCGGTCGCGGAGTGCGTCTGCCCCAGGTCGGTACGCTCTATATCGAGCGTCAGGGGGCGCGTCGCATCTCGGAGGATCGCCTGCTCAGCCCCCGCAACGTGGTGGCCTTCTCTTCACACGAAGAAGCCCCATCGCTTGTCGATGAGATTGTCGCAATCGCAGGATGTCAAACCTCGCAGGCTGAGGATATTTACGAGCGCTGGAAGTCAAAGACTTTGGCCGATGGAGTGCTTACCATCGGTGGTGTTGGCCAGCTCAAGGGCAAGAGTTTCCAGATGGAGCAGCCCTTCAATAGTGCCATCAACCCCAAGGGTGTCAAGACGTTGGTTGTGCGCCGGCCGAAGCGTCGCAGCAATAGCTGGCTCTATGCTGTGTGTGGCGTGTGTGTCATCGTGGCGCTCTGCATCTGCGGATATATTATGTGGGGCGACAGCCTCTTCCCCAAAAGCGATACGGAAAAGGTGGTTGCCGCAGTACCTGCGGAGCAAGTTGTGGAGGCTACGGACGAAGAAATACCTGCTGCAGAGCCTATGGTGAGTCAGCCTGAGCCGAGTGTTCCGACCGCTACAGTCCCTGCGCAGACGCCTGCTGTGCAGAATCGACGATATGCCTACTATGTCGTGATGGGAGTATTCTCGACCGAGGCCAATGCCGACCGCGCTATCGAGCAGGTGCACTCGAAGGCGAGTGAGGCCAAGTGCGAGGTGTTGCCCTTCGGCAGTAAGTTTATGGTTACGATGTATGGCAGCGACAGCCGCGAGGATTGCAATACCTTCGCCCGCTCATATCGAGAACTCTTCCCCGATCTGTGGATATATAATAAGAAGTGATGCGCGTTGCCGAGGCGATAGGACGAATAGTCGATCTGTTTTATGTGCGGCCATTCTCGCAGCTACTCTCTCCCACGATGTTCCGCTATGCCGCTTGTGGTGCCGCAAATATGGCGCTCGATTTGGTGTGGTATTTCGTCATCTATCACTACATCGTGGCCGAGCGATTTATCGATTTGGGCTTCGTGGTGGTCTCGCCTCACGTTGCGTCGCTCATCGTGGTCTTCCCGATAACATTTCTGACGGGCTTCTGGCTCAACCGTAACGTGGCGTTCCGAGCCACCGAGATTGGCTCAGGTGGTCAGTTGTTGCGTTATGCAATATCTGTTGTGGGATCAATTCTGCTGAACTACGTCTGCATCAAACTCTTCGTTGAGACCTTCGGTATCTGGCCGACTCCTGCCAAGGCCCTCACGACTGCCGTCTGTGTGGTTTATAGCTACCTGGCTGGCCGTTACTTCGCATTCAAGGGCGGGAAACAGTAGTTGTGGCTACTTCCCCAACGCCTCCTCCTTAACCCTCTGCAATTCGTACATCCTGTCGCGGTAGCGTGCTGCGGCGAGGAAATCCAACGACTTGGCCGCTCGCTCCATATCCTCTCTTGCGCGGTTGATCTGCTCGTCAATGCCCTTGAGGTCAAGCTCGCGTGTCGAGTAACCCTTCTCAACATCGCTCGCTATGGCGTAGTGCTCCTCCGCAATCGGATATACGTTCATATCCTCGGGGCGCTCCGTACCCGCAAGCAACAGACTCTGGCCCGTACCGCTCTTCTGTGCTTGACGCGGCAGTATGTTGTGTTCGATATTGTAGCGAATCTGCTTTTCGCGGCGGCGGTTGCTCTGCTCTATGGAGAGGCGAATCGAGTCGGTGCATACGTCGGCATAGAGAATAACCTGTCCATTTGGATGTCGTGCTGCACGACCGGCTATCTGCGTTATAGATCGAACGTTACGCAGGAAACCCTCCTTGTCGGCATCGAGTATCGCCACCAATCCCACCTCGGGCAGATCCAATCCCTCACGCAGCAGATTAACGCCCACCAGCACATCGAACAATCCCGCACGCAAATCCTCCAGAATCTGCACTCGCTCCAGCGTATCTACGTCGGAGTGGATATATCGGTTGCGCACGCCGACGCGGTCGAAATACTTCGACAGCTCCTCGGCCATACGCTTGGTGATTGTAGTAACCAAAATTTTATCATCGACTTTGACGCGCTTGTCAATCTCCTCAATCAAGTCGTCAATCTGATTCTCCGTTGGTCGTACCTCAAGCGGAGGATCGATCAATCCCGTCGGGCGGATTAGCTGCTCGGCGATGAGGCCCTCGCTCTTCTCCAGCTCGAAGTCGGCGGGCGTGGCGCTGACGTAGATGGCCGTACCCATCATCTGCTCGAACTCCTCGAAACGCAATGGTCTGTTGTCCTTAGCGGCCGGCAATCGGAAGCCGTACTCCACAAGATTCTCCTTGCGGGCGCGGTCGCCACCAAACATCGCGTGCACCTGCGGTAGTGTGACGTGGCTCTCGTCCACGACCATCATATAATCTTCGGGGAAGTAGTCCAACAGGCAGAAGGGGCGCGTACCCTCGGCACGACCGTCGAAGTAGCGCGAGTAGTTCTCAATGCCGGGACAGTAGCCCAGCTCCTTAATCATCTCCAAGTCGTACTCCACACGCTGCTTGATGCGCTGTGCCTCCATCGGGCGGTCGTTCTTCTCGAAGAAGGCGATGCGCTTGCCCAGGTCGAGATATAT
>JAFOEH010000060.1 GCA_017380275.1 Alistipes sp. | reverse complement strand
GGTTTGGGTTCGGGCAACGCCTCCAAAATATCATTCACAAAGCCACTGCCACGATCCCACAGAATCTGCATAATCTCCAGCTCGGCACGCGTAAGTTCTTGTGTTTTAGGTTTCAATCTCTCTGCCATAAGTTTTTATGTTTTGCCCGCCGCCAACAGGAGACGGAACGAATTTTCAATAAAAGTTACGATGTTTACTAAGACTTGTCATTTTCCTATCGCAAATATATAACTATAATTTTAGTTATACAACTATTTTTATAGTTTTTTTTTCAATCTCCTCCTTCCCGTAACAAAAGGGTAGTAAGCACCCCAACAAAAAAAGAGCCTGCCCCGTGGGACAGACTCGTTTCAAATTTACCTAATTTTTTATCTTATCTTATATATTATATAAGGTTAAGATCTTTTTTGATCTGCTCTATCTTGGCATCCAATGCAGACTGCACCTCGTCGAACTGCTCCACAGAGGGCAGATCGGCCTTAACACCAAAGTAGAACTTGATCTTGGGCTCAGTACCCGAGGGACGTACCGATACAATCGTACCATCGGCCGTGATCCACTGCAGTACATTGCTCGAATCCTGATCGATAGGAGTCTTTACGCCGCTACGCATATTAGTCTCCTCCAACGACTTGTAGTCGCGTACAATCAGCACCTCCGATCCTGCCAACTCCTTTGGCGGGGTAGTGCGGAACGAAACCATAATCTGCTGAATCTCCTCGGCACCCTCCTTGCCCTTGCGAACAAGCGATACGAGCGACTCGCGGTAGAATCCATACTTAACATATAGCTGCTGCAACCACTCATAGAGCGTCAGGCCCATTGTATCCTTTGCCCACGCTGCAGCCTCAGCCGCCAGGGCACAAGCCGACACAGCATCCTTATCACGAACGTAGTCGCCAGCCAGATAGCCGAAGCTCTCCTCGCCACCGCCAATGTACTTCGCCTTACCCTCATTCTCGCGGATAATCTTTGCAATGTACTTGAATCCAGTCAAGCAGTCGTAGCACTTCACGCCAAAGTGAGCCGCCACGGCATTTGCCATCTGCGATGTTACGATGGGCTTAATAACATACTGATTACCATCCAACTCGCCACGCTCAGCCCAGCGCGTAAGCTGATAGCTCAAAAGCAGAGCCAGAGTCTGGTTACCGTTGAGCAGCACATACTCTCCCGTACCCGTACGCAGTGCAACACCGATACGGTCGGCATCGGGGTCGGTCGCCAGCACCAGATCGGCACCCTCCCGACGTCCCAGCTCCATCGCCTGCAACATCGTCTTGCGCTCCTCGGGGTTGGGCGACTCAACGGTGGGGAAGTTGCCATCCACTACGGCCTGCTCGGGCACAACGTGGATATTGGTAAAGCCGAAGCTACGCAACGCCATCGGCACCAAACGCACACCCGCGCCGTGCAGGGGCGTATATACGATCTTCATATCGTGGAACTTCTCCACACACTCAGGCGAGAGCTGAATATCGTTCTTTATGCGGTCGATGTAGCGCTTATCGAACTCCTCGCCCAAAATCTCAATATTCTCGGGATTCATACCCGTCAGCACCTGCGAGTTCTTAGTGATCTTCGCCACCTCGTCAATAATATTGGTATCGTGCGGGGGAGTAACCTGCGCACCATCACCCCAATAAGCCTTGTAACCGTTGTACTCCTTGGGGTTGTGCGAAGCGGTGATTACCACACCCGACTGACATTTCAACTCACGAATTGCAAAGCTCAATTCGGGGGTAGGGCGCAGTGCATCGAAGAGGAATACCTCAAAATCGTTCGATGCAAAGATATCTGCCACGTGCTC
>JAFOEH010000059.1 GCA_017380275.1 Alistipes sp. | reverse complement strand
TCCGCTTCTCAAATCAGGGCTGGGATCAGTACCCTTTGACCGCCGATAAGTTTGCACAGTGGATCGCCGATGAGAATGGCGAGGTTATCAACCTCTTTATGGACTACGAGACCTTCGGCGAGCACCAGAAGGCAACCACCGGTATCTTCGACTTTATGAAGGCTCTGCCTAAGGCTGTGCTGAAGAAGGGCGACATCTGCTTCTCAACCGTTAGCGAGGCCGCTAAGGCATCGCAGCCCGTAGGCGTACTGCACTGTCCTCACGTTATGTCGTGGGCTGACGAGGAGCGCGACGTTACGGCTTGGCTCGGTAACGAGTTGCAGAACGAGGCATTCTCGAAGCTCTATGCATTGAAGGATAAGGTTAAGTCGTTGAAGAACGCTGATTTCGACTACGTTTGGAACTTTATGCAGACCTCTGACCACTTCTATTATATGGCTACCAAGTGGCTCTCGGATGGTGACGTTCACTCATACTTCAACCCCTATGGCTCGTCATACGAGGCGTTTATCAACTATATGAACGTACTCTCTGACTTCGAGATCGAGGTTGAAAAGGCTTTGGCTGCCAAGAAGTCGCGCAAGAAGGTGACCGCATAAATAGCACCGTATTGTTATACGGCTTTAGGATAGAAAAAGAGGTTGTCCCGCGTGGGCAACCTCTTTTGTTATTGAAGTATGAAACCGTTATTGATGTGGGGGAATGATTTACCACCCCATCTCGCGGGCATACTCGATAGCGCGATTGAGCGTGTCGTTGAATGGGCGCGTGCGGCTCATCTGGTCGGCGGCGCGCGAGATAAAATCGTCGCTGAGGACAAAATCTCGGTCGATTAACTTAACCAACAGGAAGTTCCTGAGGCGATAATACTCCGAGTGCGGGTCTTCGGCCGACCACCCCTGCGGCATACGTTTGTAGGCTGTACTCCAATCAATATCGAAGCCCTCGGCTTGGCGGATGGTCTCGACGAAGTTTTCGCCCTCGGTCATAATCTCCTCGCGAACGCTCTTTATCTCTCCCGCAGTGGGGCAGTAGGCTCCGGTGCAGAGCATATAGTGGTTCTGGTCGGGCTCGACGTGCATATAGTATCCCGAAAGCCCCGAACGCTTGCCGCGTGGGCAGACATATACTCCGAACCACGTCTTGTAGGGCGACTTATCCTTCGTGAAGCGTGTGTCGCGGTAGATGCGGTAGGTGGCATCCTTCACCTGCACCCCCTCGACCGATGGGTCGAATGCCGCAACAGCCTCGATAAAATCTTTGGCTACGGCATCCATACGACTCTTGACAGCCTTGTAGCGGTCGCGGTTGGCCTCGAACCACGCGCGGTCGTTGTTGGCCGCGAGCTCCTCCAAAAAGTTGATAATATCTTTCATCATCTATCTCTTTACAAACAGCATATCGTCCGATATGGGCTGACGCTCCATATTCAGGCTCTCAATCTCGATCTGCAACCCCTCGCCCTGACAATCCTCATAGTATATGACGCGAATATCGTGCAACCCCTCGTCGAGTGCGACCTTGCCCTTGACGCTCTTGTCCATCGAGTGCGCCTCGCCATTATCCACAACCAGGCGGCCGTCGATGTAGAGCAGCGCTCCGTCGTCGCAGGTGATGTGCATCAGATATACATCGCGGCGGGGGATGCGAATCAAACCCTCGAACTCATATCCGTAGTAATCCTCGGCGGGTGAGTCCTCGAGAATGAAGTTTCGCTTCGTGCCACGACTCACCTCGCGGCCCTTGTGCGGGAAATCCTTCAGATTCTTGTACGGGCCTTCGTAGTAGGTGTAAGCAATACCCTGCTCGGCGGGTGTGGCAGAGGTTGCAGGGAGGTACTCCAGATGGTTGATGTCATCCTCGCTGATACCGATGGGGTAGTGGTAGAGCAGCTCCTCGCCGGTGGGCGTTGAGATCCAAGTGTCGAATGAGCGCGAATTCTCATAAAGGTCGATGATTCGTCCTCCGCGAGGCAGTCCGCCGTAGGCGTTGAATCCCGACACGCGGCCGTAGGCCAGAGCGACGTCGAAGTGCTGGCCGATGTAGTCGTTCTCGTGGTCGTGGCCAACGAAGAGTCCCATCACATCGCCCATCTCGACGCACGAAAGCAGGAAGCCGCTGTTGAGCTCGGCCGAGCCTATGCCCGAGCCGTCGCCATTGCGACCGTACATATTCGTATTCTCGTTGATGAGCCTAAATTCTGGCGTTGGAACGTGGAAGAATGCCAATGCGGGCAGGGGCTCGCCGCCGTTCTGTGCGGTGTAGTTGGTGCTCTGCTCACGATACCACGAGGTCACATCCCACGGCATCCAGCCGTATATGCCGAGTCGGGGCCAGTCGTTGGTGTAGTCGCCCGAATCGAGACAGTAGAGCAGGGCACTCGTGCGGTCGGAGTCCGATGCCAAGACGGGCAGAACGTAGTTGCCACAACCGCTCAGTTCGGGGCCCGCCTCGCCTATGAAGAGGGGATCCTGCTCAAGTATGGCGTAGATTGAGTCGCGCTGCATCACCTCGGGGTCGTGATTACCCATCGTAACGGCGTAGGGCACACCCGCGCGATTCATCACCTTGACGATGTGGTGCCACCCCTTGGCGGCGGGTTGGCTTGTTACGATGTCGCCCGTGAGGATCACAACATC
>JAFOEH010000058.1 GCA_017380275.1 Alistipes sp. | reverse complement strand
TTCGAGTTCCGCGCTGTAGGCTCGTCGGACAATTGTGCTGAGGCTATGATTACGCTCTGTACTGCCGCTGCCGAGCAGCTCACTGAGTTCAAGCGCGAGGTTGATGCTAAGATTGAGAGTGGAGTTAAGAAGGAACGAGCCATCTACGAGACGCTGAAGCGTATGATTAAGGAGTGCAAGGTTATCCACTTCGATGGCAATGGCTATTCTGAGGAGTGGCGTCAGGAGGCTGCGCGTCGTGGTCTGGATTGCGAGACCTCTGCTCCCTTGCTCTTCGACCGCTATCTCGATCCGGCGAGCATCAAGATGTTTGGCGATCTGGGTGTATATAGCAAGGTCGAGGTCGAGGCCCGCACCGAGGTTAAGTGGGAGACCTACACCAAGAAGATCCAGATCGAGGCTCGCGTTTTGGGCGACATCACGATGAATCACATCATCCCCGTTGCCTCGAAGTACGAAACGATCCTGCTCGATAAGGCTTACAAGATGAAGGAGCTGGGACTTAACTACGACTCTGATCTGGAGCTTATCCGCGACATCCAAAGCCACACCTCTGCCATCCAGCGCCTTGTAGGCGAGATGGTCGAGGCCCGCAAGGTCGCCAACCGCATCGAGGATCAGCGCACGAAGGCCATCAGCTACCACGATACAGTCGCCATCTTCCTCGACCAGATTCGCGCTCATATTGACCGCCTTGAGGAGATTATCGATGATCAGTTGTGGCCCCTGCCCAAGTACCGCGAACTATTGTTTATGCGATAATTCTACACTAAAAGAGGTTGCCCTTCGGGAGCAACCTCTTTTCTTATTTTATTAGCGTTTCATACAACTTGATAAGCGCCTTGGCGCACACCTCGTCCGAGTACCTCTCCTCGGCCATCCTCTGCGCTGCCTCGCGCTTCTTGTCATAGAGAGCTCTATCCGATAGAATCTTCTCCAACGCCTCGGCCAATCCCGTGGCGCTCTCATCCCCGTACAACACTCCTCCGTCACCCACAATCTCGGGGAACGACCCTCTGCGCGGCTCTACAACGGGCCTTCCCGTAGCGTATGACTCGCAGATGTATAGTCCCACGCCCTCGTCAAAACGCAGCGGCACGCTCACCACCGTAACCTCACGATAGAAGCGATGATGTGCCGAGGGGAGATACTCCTCCTCAATAATCACATCCTCCATCACAGGTCGCAGAATATCTTTTACACGCGCCAAAAACTTCTTGTCCGACTCGGTGTTTCCGCCGCCGATTCTGAGCTTCAGGTTGGGAATTGTGCCCCTCTGCTTGAGCATCACAAACGCCTCGGCCAAGGTATCCAGACCATCCAGATCGTTCATTCGGTAGAAGAAACCGATCGTTGGATTCTCGGGCAGCGCCTCCGTGCGATACTTATTTATATTAATACCCGGATAGATGACCGTCGGCTTTAGCGCAGGCATCTTCTCCGTAATCAGCTCCTTGTAGTAGTTGCTTGTCGTTAGGAAAGCATCCACCGCTGCAGCACTCTGCGTGATGGCCTCCCACGCCACATCGGCCCACTTGCCTCTGAGTGAGTCGATCCACACCTCCTCGTCCTGCAATGAACATACGACGGGCACGCCCAACTCCTGCTTGAGCGGAGTAGCAATGCCGATAAGTAGCGACGACGAGAGATGCACTACATCGGGTCGTCCCTCTCGCTTGATCCACTCGATCATATCCGCCACGTTGCGTTTGAAGGCGCCATCCTCGCCCGTAATCATCGACATCGTCATATCCTCCATACCCGCAGCCGAGGTTGTTCCCGACATCGATGCCGCCTGGCCGAGCATCATCTTCGACGAGGCCAAACGGCTGATCCACTGTGGGATGTTGCCCTTGCGGAACATCGCCTGCTCAATGTAATACGACACGGCGGGGAAGAAGATCGGCACCCCGTCGGTGGCGTGATCCGTAGGGAGGTATAGAGGCATAATCGTAACATCGTGCCCAGCCCTGATCAGCGCCGAAGCCTGCAATGAGTCGCGGAAGCAGTTGCCGCAGTAGAAAGAGTCGCCCGCGCTGGGGCTTATGATAAGTATCTTCATCGTCTTGTCTTATTTTTTATGAAAAATCTCCCGCCACGACCGTCACCAGATCCTCCTCGGCGAGGTATCGCTGTGCGAGCGAACGAATCTCGTTGGCCGATATGGCTCTAATGCGTTCGAGGTTGCGGGCAATCTGAGCATTGTCAAAACCGCAGAGAATGTTCTCCGTCGTCACGTCGGCAATGCCGAACGGCCCGTCGAGTATTCGCATCATCTCGCCCGCCATAATGTTTTTCACCAGCTGCAACTCCTC
>JAFOEH010000010.1 GCA_017380275.1 Alistipes sp. | reverse complement strand
GGCCCCAAGGGCGCGAGTCTTCTCAAACACCAGCCAAAGCAGCGGGTAGTCGGGATCGTCGTGGCCGATACGCTCGCCACGACGCATTCGCTCAATAACATTACTCATCTTGCTCCTCCTCGTTTCCGATTATAAAATCCGTTATATCCATCTCTCGGTTCTGCGCAATGGCCTTGGGGAAGACCGAGCGGAAGCGCATCATCTCGATGATGGCCTCCTCCTTTGTAAGGTACGAGCCGGCCGTAACGTAGAACGAGGGGCTCTCGTAGTACATCTTAACCTCCGTCTCGGGGAAGTTCTCCTCGAAGGTATCCTTCGCCTCGACAGCATTTTCGCGAGCACGCGAGGAGTTGTCCGACAGGATCAGGATCGTATAACCGTTAACCTTCGTGCGCTTTGCGCGACTCTCCACCGAGCGAACAGCATCCGCAACTTCGCTCTGCTCGACCACCGTAACGCCATTGGCGCCCGTAGCCAGACGGCTCTTCTTGGCGGCGATGTTCTGCGCCGAGCCATCGAGGGCCACCACCGCAGCGATGACCGTCAAAAATATCTTAAACAAAGTCTTCATATCTTTACTCATTTATACTCTTCAAAATTTCAATCAACTGCTCGCGCTGCGCCCCATCGAGCACCTCGCCGAGCGGTCGCATCGGCTGCTCCAACTCGGCATACGCCACGCCACGCCTCAGGGCCAGCTGCCAATCGACAGCGATACGCTCCAGGTTGCCCTCGCGCAGCGCCTCCCTCAGGGCCAGACTCTGCGACGAGCGCACCACGCTCACCTTCAGTGGCAGGATGACCTGCTCACTCGCTCGGCCACCGACCACAACCTTACGCTCCAGCGTCAGCACCACCACGCGACGGCCATCGTAGCTCACTCGCAGTCGGCCACGCAGCAACTTCACTCGTCCCCCAGCGTTATAGACATCAGCCCCGACATCCACTCTCGATGGCCACTCGCCCCCCACGGGGTATTCGGCTCCGAGGAGTGCCACCTCACCTATCGATGGCATCTGCCGCGAGCAACCCACCATCACAAGGGCCACGAGCCACAATGTCAGGATGCGCACCATCGGCTACGCCTTTTTGCCGATGTAGATCTGCGCGATGCCGAAGCTCTGGCTGCGACGACGGCACTGCTCAAATCCCGCGCGCTCGAGCTGAGAGAGGAACTCCTCGGGCGAGGAGAACTCTATAATCGAGTCGGGCAGATAGTTATAGGCCTTGCGGTCGCGCGAAACCAAGCCCCCGATGGGCTTCATAAAGTGGTTCGAGTAGAACTGATATAGCTTGCGCACCAGAAAGTTACGCGGCGTGGAGAACTCCAGCACCACGATGTGGCCACCGCTGCGCAGCACACGCCATATCTCCTGCAGGCCCTGATCGACATTGCCGAAGTTACGCACACCAAAGGCCACCGTAACAACATCCACTACGCCATCCGTGAGATCGAGATTCTCGGCATCGCCCTGATACAGTGCGATGTGGTCGTCCAAACCCTGACGACGCACCTTCTCGGCCGCTACGGCGAGCATATTCTCCGACAGATCGACTCCCATAATGCGCGCCTTGGGTATGCGCTTGGCCATCTTGATGGCCAGATCGCCCGTGCCTGTGGCTAGGTCGAGGATGCGGAGTGGCTTCATACGGCGCACCTTGCGCACCACGCGACGACGCCAGACCTTGTCGATCGAGAGCGAGAAGATATGGTTGAGTTTGTCGTAGGTGGGGGCGATGTTGTCGAACATCGTCTGCACCTCCTCTTTTTTCGATTTTTGCGAGTTATATGGTTTCATAATTCACCTTTTTACAACTTATACTTCAATGACTCCTCGGGCGCAATCCTCGCAACGGCCATCGAGGGCAGCACCATAACACCTACGGCCACCGCCATCACACCCACGTTGAGCCACACGATCCACCACCCGATGCTGACGGGCAAGGTCGAGAGCATATATCCCGAGGGGTCGAGCCTGACTATCTCCCACAGGGCCTGCACCCCGACAAGCAGCAATCCCACCGCATTGCCCCACGCAGCACCGCGCGCAAAGAGCAACGCCGAGCGGTAGAGGAAGATGCGGCGAATGGAGCTTGTACGCATACCGAGCGCCTTGAGCATACCGATCATACCGATGCGGTCGAAGACCATAATCAGCACCGCTGCCGCCATATTGAAGAGCAGCACCACCATCATAATGATCACCACCGAACGCGCTATGACCGTATGTGCCTTGAGCCAGTCGAAGACTATCGGGTAGCGCAGCTCTAGCGTCGCGGGGAGGTAGTTGGTCATATCCTCCGCCCACTGGCCATCGACAATGCGGCCATCGATCTGATTGGCCACCTCGGTCGAGCGCTCCGACTCCTTCAGCATAATATCATATCCCGACACCTCGTCGGCACTCCAACCCAACGCGCTGCGCACGTCGCGCACGTCGGCCGGTGCAATCTGGCTATCCATCTCCTCCAGACCCGTATGGTAGAGGCCCACCACGCGGAAGCTATTGCGGCGCGGTCGCTGGCCATCCTCGACGGAGAGTACCTCCAACTTATCGCCTACGCCAACGCCCAGACGCTGTGCCGTCGAGCGCGAGAGAGCCACCTCACGGCCTCGCTCTGCGGCCCCCACGTCGGGCATACGCCCCTGAGTAAGACGGCTCTGCCACCACTCCAAAGGGTAGTCGGCACTGAGTCCTTTAAGCTTCAATCCCAACGAGTTATCGCCCGCACGCACCATCACCACAGCCTCGGCATAGGGGGCTGCCCACTCCACCTCGTCCATCGCGCGCACCTCCGAGAGGAAATCCCCGCTAAAGGGTAGCGGCGCGGCACTCTCGTCCGTAAGGGAAGTGATGTGCGACACCCTCACATCGGCCGCAAAGCCACGGAAGTCGGCATACAGATCGCGGCGGAAACCATCCACCACGGCCAGCGCTACCACCATCACGGCCAAACCCAACGCCACCGAGATGGTGGCGATAAGCATCATCACCGACGAGCGCGATGAGCGATCGCTCTGGGCCGTGCGCGAAGCAAGCTTGTACTCGATATTGTTCATTTTGCTTAAAACTGTACAAAGTTACAGAAAAAAATTCTTACTTTTGCACTATTAATGGTGCGCTGTGCGAGTTTTATGATTATTATTTAGGGCTCATATAATTTCTGCGCGGTGCAAAGCGTTTGTTTATTACGCAAAAGCCCCCGAAAGCGGAGGGCACAATGTTTCACTAAAAAACGAAAGACAATGTTGGATTTATTGCAAGCAGTACAGGACTATTATTCATATTCATACGCCGACCCCTCGATGGGATTCTCGTCGGGCACGTCGATCATCCTGATGGGTGTCATCGGTGTCATTGGCTGGATCGTGCAGGCCCGCCTGCAGTCGGTTTTTGCCAAGTATTCGCAGGTACCCTTCCCCAACGGAATGACGGGTGCGGAGGTTGCCGAGAAGATGCTGCGCGAGAACAACGTGCATAACGTCAAGATCACGCACGTCTCGGGCCAGCTCACCGACCACTTCAACCCCGCGACGATGACCGTCAATCTGAGCGACAGCGTCTATGCCTCACGCTCGATTGCCGCAGCTGCCGTAGCCTGCCACGAGTGCGGCCACGCCATTCAGCACGCGCGCGGCTATGCGCCCCTTGTGATGCGCTCGGCATTGGTGCCCATCGTAAACTTCTCGTCGAAGATCGCAACGTGGGTTATCATCGGCGGTATCGCGCTGATGGCCGCAGGTAGCGGCACGACCGTATGCTGGATCGGTATCTGCCTGATTGCTATGTCGGCACTCTTCTCGATCGTGACGCTGCCCGTCGAGTACAACGCTTCGGCACGCGCTCTGGAGTGGCTCGAGTCGAGCCGACTGTTGCAGGGCCAGCAGCTTGGCTATGCCCGCGAGTCGCTTCGCTGGGCCGCAAGAACTTATCTGGTAGCAGCGTTGAGTGCCATCGCTACGGTGCTCTACTACGTCTCGCTCATCTCACGCCGAAATGACTAATCCGAACGACGATTTCACCTCGCGCGGCTGGCTGGTTGCCACAGCTACGCTCGCAGTGCTGATCCTGGTCAGCTTCATACCGCCCATCGACGCTGGCGGTGTGTCGTTGCGTCGTGCGAGTATCATATCCGATCTTATCACCCACAACGACCACACTGATGAGGCCGCCGCCGAGGCTGCGCCCGAGATTGATGTGGCCGAATTTGAGGTTGATCTGGAGCAGGTCGCATCGCAGGTTGCCGAGGCCACCGCATCCGCAACGCCTACGGGCGAGGCTACCTCGGCATCGTGGGAGGGTATCTTCGACGAGCAGCCGATGGGTGGCGACTACGCCCCGATTGAGGAGGAAGAGCCGCTGGAACTGAATGCTCTGCTCACGGCCGATTTCTCGGCCCTTTTGCCAGTCGACTCAACGATAGTGAGCGTGGAGGAGTTCCGCGGCGATGACTTTGATACGCCGATGGGCCGCTTCTACGAGAAGCTGCTCTTGGGGCAGGAGCCTGTGCGTGTGGCATTTATGGGCGACTCGTTTGTCGAGGGCGACATCCTGACGGCCGATTTGCGTGAGCTGCTGCAAGATACATTCTCGGGCGGAGGCGTGGGCTTCGTTCCCGTGGCATCGCCCCTGACGGGCTTCCGACAGACCATAAAGACCACCTCGAAGGGGTGGACTCCCTATAACATTATGCAGCGCCGCTCGGTGCCCGAGCCCTACGTCGGCGACTTCTTCGTCTCGGGCTGGGTAGCCAAAGCCTCGGCAGGTGCTTCGACACGCTGGGAGATGAGCGACAAGCGTCGCCACCTGCAGGAGTGTCAGCGGGCACGACTCACATTCATCTGCCGCGAGCCGGCACGCATAGCCATCCGACTGAACGAAGGCGAGGAGCGATGGTTCGACTTTGAGGCGGGAGATATTGTGCGTCAGATCGTTGTGGAGGAGGAGCAGATACGCTCGCTCGAGATGCGTGTCGAGAGCGGAGAGGCGGGATTCACCGCCATCGGTGCCGACTTCGACTCGATCGGGGGCGTGCAGGTCGATAACCTCTCAATCCGCAGCAACAACGGTCAGGCGATGTTCTGGTCTAGCGCCGCCGTCAATGCGCAGATGCACGCCATACGCCCCTACGATCTGGTGATTCTGCAGTATGGACTCAACATTATGCAGGCCGATCGCCACAACTACTCGCTCTACGGCGAGCAGGTCGAGAAGATGGTGCGCTATGTGGAGAGCTGCTTCCCCGGGGCTGCCGTTGTGGTGATGGGCGTGAGCGACCGTGCGCAACGCGACGAGAATGGCTTTGCGCCGATGGACGAGGCGCCCGATCTGGTGCGTGCGCAGAGGGAGGCTGCCGAGCGTTGCCGCGTGGCTTTCTGGAACACCTATGAGGCTATGCAGCGCAAGGGCGGAATGATAGAATTTGTGGCTCAGGGCTGGGCCGGCAAGGACTACACGCACATCAACTACGCGGGTGGCCGCGAGGTGGCGCGAGCGCTGTATCACGCTCTGTTGCAGGGCGCTGAGCGTCATAGCCGCACGCTGCGTCAGCGTATAGAGATGGCCAAGCCCGTGATCGAAAATCCCCTGCCGATGATTGCGCAGCCGATGCCCGAGCTGCCCGACTCACTCATTAATATAATCCCGATTGAATGATGCAGACCACACTCGACTCCCTTATAAGCCGAGCGTGCGAATTGCTTCGCTACGACAGCTCGGCGCCACTGATCTTTAACAGCGGATTGTTCCTCTTCCTGTTCGTAGCCTTCGGTGCGGGCTATCTGCTGCTAAAACGCGCTACAACACTGCGCATACTCTACGTCATCGCCTTCTCGATATACTTCTACTACAAGTCGAGCGGAATATACTTCCTGCTGCTTGTCTTTGTCTCGGTGTGCGACTACTGGATAGCCCACGCGCTGGACTCCTCGCGCGATGAGAAGATGCGCCGACAGTTAGTGGCGCTGAGCGTGGTGATAAACTTGGGTATGTTGGCATACTTTAAGTACACCAACCTGCTCATCGAGATTGCCAACTCGGTTGTGGGTGAGGGTTTTCTACAGTTTCAGAATATCTTCCTGCCCGTCGGCATTTCGTTCTTCGTGTTCCAGTCGATGAGCTACACCATTGACATCTACCGCCGCGAGATACGCCCCTTGACACGCTGGATCGACTACCTGTTCTACCTCTCGTTCTTCCCGCAGCTGGTGGCGGGCCCGATCGTCAGAGCCAGGGATTTCATCCCGCAGATACGCCGTCCGCTGATGGTTACGCGCGCGATGTTCGGCACAGGCATAGGCTACATCATCATCGGCCTTGTGAAGAAGGCCATCATCTCGGATTACATATCGCTCAACTTCGTCGATCGTATCTTCGACGAGCCGGCGCTCTACTCGGGCTTCGAGTGTCTGATGGGTATCTACGGCTACGCCTTGCAGATCTACTGCGACTTCTCGGGCTACTCCGATATGGCCATCGGTATCGCGCTGCTGCTCGGCTTCCGCTTCCCCAAAAACTTCGATGCGCCCTACAAGTCGGCTACGATCACCGAGTTCTGGCGACGCTGGCACATCTCGCTCTCGTCGTGGCTGCGCGACTACCTCTACATATCGCTGGGCGGCAATCGTCGCGGCAAGCTGCGGACATATTTTAACCTGCTGATGACTATGGTGTTGGGCGGATTATGGCACGGCGCGGCACTGAGATTTGTGCTGTGGGGTGCGCTGCACGGCGTGGCGCTGGCGCTGCACAAGATGTGGATGGCGGTGGTGCCGTGGGCAAAGGCCTATGGCAAGGATATGAACCCGCTGTCGCGCCTTTTGGGAATCTTGCTGACGTTCCACATCGTATGTCTGGGCTGGCTGCTCTTCCGCGCCGAGGATATGCAGACCGTGCAGGTGATGATCTACCAGATTGCACACAGCTTCAACCCCGCCATCATACCGCAGTTTGTACTTGGATATAAGGAGGTTGTGGCGCTCATCGTGATAGGATATATGATGCACCTGATGCCCTCGGCCATCGACCGCGACCTGCAACGCAAGGTTGCCAACAGCTCGTTCTGGTGGCAGGTGGCGCTGCTGGTGATTACGGCGTGGTGTGTGATGCAGATCAAATCGAGCGATATTCAGCCCTTTATCTATTTCCAATTCTAACAGCCGTAACGGCTGTTTTGCAACCGCACGCTATTCCTGCTTCGGAACGTGGTGGGCGGCACGCCTAAGGCGTGTTTTGCAACCTCCTGCTACTCCTGCTTTCGGGCGCGGTGGGCGGCAGCCCTAAGGGGTGTTTTGCTTTAAACCCTCTCCAAGATCTTTTTTACCACAGGCAGTTTCAGCACGGGTAATAACGCCCACGCAGGAAGGCAGGCGCAAATGGCGGCCTCGACTTTGGTCCACGCGCCCGGCAGCGAGCGGCGGCGACCACGAAACATTGCGCGCAGAGCCTTGCGGGCCACCTCCTCGGCCGAGAGCATAAGACCCAGGCGCAACAGCCAGCGACGATGCTCGGCCTTCAGATTGTAGAACGGCGTATCGACAGCCGAGGGAAAGACCGTCGTCAGACTCACGCCCGTACCCCGCAACTCATACCACAGCGACTGCGCAAAGCTACTCAGATAGGCCTTCGTGGCGGCGTAGTGCGAGATGGTGGGATAGGGAGTCCACGCCGTGATGGATGACATCACAAGGATGCGCCCCCTGCCCCTTTGCACCATACGCTCGGCAAAGAGTCGGCAGAGAAGCGTGGGCGTGGTGCAGTGCAGCGCCACGATGCGCTCCAATGCCTGCGGCTCGGTGTGGCAGAGTGTCGAGAAGAGGAGCATACCGGCGTTGCAGACGAGGATCTCGACCTCGATGCCCTGCTGCTCGACATAGTCGTAGATCTCGCGGGCGGCCTCGGGGCGCGAAAGGTCGGCATAGAGCGGCAGGGTCTCCACGCCATAGTGCGAGCGGAGATGGTTGGCCATCTGCAGGTTCTCCTCGCGGCGGTTGCTCACCACCACGATGCCGTAGCCGCGAGCGGCCAGCTGGCGTGCATACTCGGCTCCGATGCCTGAAGTAGAGCCTGTTATAAGGGCGTAAGTCATTTTTTTACGAAAAATATTACATTTTTTTGGAACATTTCACCCCCGCTTTTTTCCGCTTCGGGGGCGGTTTTTTCGTCATTAGGTACGGTTTTTGCACTTCGTAGCAACAAATAGTCCAATTCGGAGGGGCCGCAGCGAGTAGGAAAATTTGCAACTTCGGGAAAATATCCGTATCTTGCAACCACAAAAATAAAATTTTAACTCTTAAAAACGGATTGCCTATTGAAAAAATTCTACTCTTTGAACATTTATTAAAATAAGAGAGTATGAACACACAAGTGTTAAGCGATAAGATGTTGCTTAATCGCTATCTTACAGGTGATCGTAGTGCTATATCACAACTCATAGGAAGACACTCAAATCGTGTCCGCGACTACATTCGTATGATGGTCAAGGATCACGATCTGGCTGATGACATCCTTCAGGATACGCTCATCAAGGTCGTTCGCGTCATCGACGAAGGACGCTATGCCGACAGCGGCAAGTTCCTCTCGTGGGTGCTGCGCATCGCACACAATCAGGTGATCGACCACTTCCGCTCGCAGCGTAACGCTCGCACGGTGAGCGAAGCCGAGTCGGGATATGATGTGCTGGGTACGTTGCGTTTTGCCGACGCCACGGTCGAGGATCGTATGGTGGCCGAGCAGATCGAGGCCGACGTGCGTCGCCTGATTGACCATCTTCCGGAGGAGCAGCGCGAGGTGGTGATGTTGCGCTACTACGACGGCTTGAGTTTTCAAGAGATTGCCGACCAGACCGAGGTGAGCATCAACACTGCGCTGGGACGTATGCGCTACGCCTTGATCAATCTACGAAAGATGATCAAGGAGCACAACATCACGTTGTGCTAAGGCTTCGGTCAGACAAAAAAAGACCAGAAAAGCGAAAAAAACGCCTTTTCGGAGGAAAAAACGGCCATCTGAGAGGAAAAAAAGAATAAAAAAGAGACGACAGCCACAATAAAGCTCCGCGCACTCCGTTATATAAATAAAAAATTGAGTGCCTATGGAGGATATTGACAGTAAAGCTACATTAGAACTTATCTCCGAGGATGACCGACTGCTGATGAGTCAGGTGATATGCGAGGAAGTGGATCTATTCTATATGGATTGTTATCTGCGCGAGATGCTTCGTCCGAAGAGATAATTTAGGGTTAATTTTAATTGTGAAAGAGGGTGCATAACTAAACGTTAGCACCCTCTTTAATTTTGAATTTTGAATTCTGAATTTTGAATTCTCATTTCATATGCTTAACTTTGTGCGCAACTAAAACCCAAGTACGATTATGTCATTCATAGATGAAAGGGTACAGTCTACAGGTTTAACCTTTGACG
>JAFOEH010000057.1 GCA_017380275.1 Alistipes sp. | reverse complement strand
GATTGTGGGCCGTACCCTCAACGGGCATCCACAAATCACGAACTTCGGGCTGCACAGCAAGGCGGATAGGCGCAAGGAAAATCTTCTCGGTAGCCTCGGCAATATAGGCGTCCTCCTGCGGGGGAATACCAACGACCGTAGCAGGATAGATTGCATCGCGACGATGAGTAATGCAGGTGACGTGAAAACGCGGGTAGAGATCCTTGAGTGAATAGAAACCCGTATGGTCGCCAAAATCGCCCTCGACAGTCTTTGGTTCCGTGGGATCGACATAGCCTTCGATAACGAAATCGCAATCCTCAGGGATGCGAATGTCGCACGTCAGAGCCTTGACCAATCGAACGGGTTTGCGACGCAGGAAACCAGCCAACAGATACTCATCCATATTGTCGGGCATCGGGGCTGTAGCAGCGTAGGTATAGGCAGGATCGCCGCCCAAAGTAACGACAACGGGCATTTGCTTGCCCAATCGTTTATAGGCATCGTAGTGGCGGGCACCTGTCTTATGAACGTGCCAATGCATACCCGTAGAGTGCTTATCGAAGCGCTGCATACGGTACATACCGACGTTTCTCAGGCCCGTGTCGGGGTCGATGGTATTAACCATCGGCAGGGTAACAAATGCTCCACCGTCGGCCTCCCACGAGTGCAACATCGGCAGACGCTCAAGATCGGCCTCATCGCCTTGCCAAACTACTTCCTGACACGCTCCGCGACCAGAAACGCTCTGCGGAAACCACTTGGCAACATCGGCCAGCAGAGGTAGTACACGCATCTTCTCCCAAAGCGAGCCCTTAGGCGAGAGTGCGTCTTTCAAAAGGGAATCAATGCGCGCCGATATATCGTCCAGTCGCTCGACACCCAACGCCATAGCAATACGGCGCTCCGAGCCCATCATATTGGTAATGACGGGAAAATCGGTACCAGTATTCTCAAAGAGGAGTGCTTTGCCACCGCCCTCGCTCTTAACCACGCGGTCGGTGATTTCGGCAATCTCGAAACGGGTGCTGACGGGCGCAGAGATGCGAATGAGCTCGCCCTCGCGCTCAAGACGGTCGATATATTCGCGCAGATTGCTATACATAGCTATCGGCTTCTAAGGGGAGTATATGGAACTTTATATTTATCGTCAAGACGCAGGATCTGATTCTCGTGCATAGCCTTGTCCGCAAGCAGAGCAAACTGCGTAGCGTAGTATGACTCCTCCAACACCTTATCGGGCTGCTTGCCCGTGATAACGGCGTGGATGAAGGCCTCGACCAGCTCCTTCGAGCCATCGGCCTCGGCGCCAACCGAGCTCTCGCCTGTAACGACCTTAATGTTAGGCATAATGGGCATACCCGGAGCCAACAACGCTGTCTCGGCAGCCCACGACGTGCCGGCAAAGACAGAGTTGCTCATAACGCCACTCTCGATCTGCTCGACAAGCTGGTGCATACCGCTACCCTTCGGCGCGGGCTCGTCGGTGTAGTGCATACCCGTAACCAAATCGATCGGTCCCTTCGTTCCGAGGATCTGCTCGCCCATACCGAAGTGTTTGTTCGAGATGATCGACTCGAAGGTCATATTCACGCCATTGGGATAGGTGAAGATGGCGCTCACGCAGTCGTAAACATCGCGCTCGTCGTCCTTGGTCCAATGTACCAGATGGCCCGATCCCATAACCTGCTCGGGCAACATACCCATAGCCCACGAGCCATTCTGCAACTGATGGCACGCCAGCTCGGTCATAAGACCGCGCGAGTAGTCGCTGTAAAGTCGCCAATTGATTTGACGCTCCAGCTCCGGCGAGGGGACCTCACGACGCCAATTATTGTTGCGATACCAATAGTTTCTCACACCCACAACATCACCGATCACGCCCTCGTGGATCATCTGCATAGCCTTGATGTACTTGGGATCGAACAGGCGCTGCTGACCGATGAAGAGCACACCGCCCAGCTCCTTGCGAAGGTTATAGACCTCGAGCGCCTCGTCCAGAGTGAAAGCCATCGACTTCTCACAGAAGACGCGCTTTCCGGCACGCAGGGCATCCATCGTCATCTGGGCGTGAAGATAGAGCGGCGTGGCGATGATAACACCTTGTACGTTAGCATACTCCAATAGACGGCGATAGTCGTCATAGGCCTTGGCCTTAGGGTAATACTGAAGGGCATCCTCAAGATGAGGACGATAGTTGTCGCACAGAGCAACGACCTCTACATTGGGCATCTGGATAAGGTGCTGGATGTGGAATAATCCGCGCGAGCCAGTACCAATGATACCTATGCGCGCCTTCTCGCCCACAACCTCCTGCTTAGCCTTCTCGCTACAAGACTCCAGCCAAGGGAAGAGCGACAACGCTACACCTGCAAAACCCATACGTCCGCAATCGGACAAGAACTCTTTTCTGTTCATTGTATATTGTTTTTTATCTATTTTCCTATCTCTCGCAACGTGATGCTTTTCGTGGCGGATACGCTCGCCGCATGGGGTATATTGCTCAAGAGCGTATCCATGACCCTAATCTATTGCTCTTTGATGCAGGCGATTTCTGTCAAGGAACGCCTTATTTCAATTTCTACCATGGTC
>JAFOEH010000056.1 GCA_017380275.1 Alistipes sp. | reverse complement strand
ATTTGCTATTACTCATATCTTAGTATTTTAAGATTCTTCTCTTTAATCTTTCAAAGATAATAATTTTTGGGTAAAAATTGCGGGGCGTGGGGCATTTTTATCGCTCGGTGTTGTGAATTTGAGCAATAAATTATACCTTTCGACGTTTTGTAAGTGAGTAAAACCGATAAGATGAAAGAGCGTTTTAGAAGGATATTTCAGCGTGTGAAGCAATATTTGGCGGGATTGTCGTTCCGCACGGGCGTTATCGTGCTCTTATCGTGTGTTCTGTTCTACGCCCTCTCCTTTGCGGCATTGGCTCTGCCCTTGAGCGCAGCTATGCGTGGCGCATTGTGGTTTGTGCTGTTCGGATGCGCCAAGACGGCGCAGTATGGCGGGTTGCTGATTCTGGGTGTCGAGGGTGTGAAACGTGTTAAAAAGTGGTTTGGCCGCGAATAACCCTACTTGATTTCGCGCTCGGGATTCTTCTTTATAAATGCCTCCCACGATGATGAGCCTTTGGCGGCCTTCTTGCCGCCGCCCAAACCCTTGACGCGCTTGGGGCCCATAGCCTCGCTGATGGGTGTGCGGGCCGTGAAATAATGGCACATCGCAACGGCCATACCGTCGGTAGCATCCAATCGGCGGGGCATATACTCCACCTTGAGCATACGTTTGACGATGGCAGCCACCTGCTCCTTCGATGCCGAACCGCTGCCTGCGATGGCCTGCTTGATGCGTGAAGGGGCGTATTCGAAAACCTCTTTCTGGCGGTGCAGTGCTGCCGCCATAGCTACGCCCTGCGCACGTCCCAACTTAAGCATACTCTGCACGTTAGTGCCAAAGAATGGCGACTCCAACGCCACCTCGCGAGGCTCGTAGTCGTCGATGAGTTTGCCCACGCGCTCGAAGATGTAGTGCAGCTTGCGGTAGGGATCGCTCATCGTGTGCAGGTCAATATCGCCCATCACCACCGAGCGCATCGTGCGTCCCTCGATCTCGATGATGCCGTAGCCCATATAGTTCGTGCCCGGGTCGATGCCCATTATGCGATATGTTTCGGTTTTCTCTGCCATACTTATGCAAAAGTAAAAAAAAAAGAGTGTCCGACAAAACTCGGACACTCTATTATCGGATGATCAATGATAATTACTTCAGCAACTCCCCCATCTTCTCCACAACCTGCTCACCGCGCAAGCCCTTGGCGATGATCTGGCCCGTTGAGCAATCAACGAGGAAGTTAGCGGGGATTGAGTTCACGGCGTAGTCGTGACGAGCCTTGTTGTCCCAGTAGTTTACGGCACTAACGTGCAACCAGTCGAGATCCTTCTCCTCGATAGCCTTCAACCAAGGCTCACGAGCGCGGTCGAATGATACACCATAGATCTCGAAGCCCTTGCTGTGGTACTGCTTGTAAGCATCAACCAAGTAGGGAACCTCGCGCATACAGGGACCGCACCACGATGCCCAGAAGTCGATCAGGACGTACTTGTTCTTCTTGTTCTCAACAACGCTCTTAAGGGTAAGAACCTTGCCCTCGGGGGTCAAGCACTGGGGCTGCTCGCCTGTGCTCTCCTCCGTGATGTCGATGTAGGGGTTGCCGGGCATAACCTTCAGCGCCTGCTCAGCTGATGACTTCATATTGGCAAAACCCTCCTGTGCCTCGGTGGGAATCAGAGCGATAGCATCGATAACCTGCTGGGGCTCGAAAGCGTAGTAGTTATTGCGCAGGATGTTCTGGCTCAAAAGATTGCCACCATTCTCTACGATTGCAGAGTAGAGCGCTGCGTAGTACTCGGCCTCGAGTGCTGCATTGTCGGCACCCTCGCCCATCTTGGCCTCGATAGCGGCCAGCTTGTCATTCACGGCGTTCATCGCATTGTTCAATGCGCCACCTACGGCCTTGAACGAGGGACGCTCGCCAGCAACCTCCTCGATAGCGATCTGGCCGGGCTCAACGAAGAGCTCGGCGTAGAGCTCGGGGCGCTCGGTACCTGCATCCTTAACAACAACGTAAGCTGAGTAGGGCTGCTCGGCTACGCCCTCCAAGGTGAACGCGTTACCAGCTACAGCAACCGAATCAACGGTCTGCAATGCACCCTCCTTCTCAACCTGCAGGTAAGCGTACTTGCCTGCAAACTTATCTGACTCACCCGTGATGGTGTAAGCCGCCTTATTGCCGCAGCCTACCATCGTGGCAGCTGCCAGCGCGAAACAAAGAATTTTTTTCATTTTTACTATTTTTTTGTGAATTACTATTTCTTGATCTCCTTCTCCAGTGCCGCTACACGACGCTGCAAATCGGGCAGAGTCTTAAATACGGCAAACGAGCGGTGGAAGTTCATACCTGGCAGCGCGGGCGATCCCAAACGTACCTCGCCATCGGGTACATCCTTGTCCAATCCCGACTGCGAACCAATCATTACGCGGTTGCCGATGGTGGTGTGGTCGGCGATACCTACCTGACCTGCGAGGAAGCAGTTGTGACCAACCTTCGACGAGCCGGCAATACCGGTCTGAGCCGACGATACGGTGTTCTCGCCAATCTCGACGTTGTGGCCAATCTGAATTAGGTTGTCGAGCTTCACGCCGCGACGGATGATCGTAGAGTCGGTCTTGGCACGGTCGATACAGGTGTTGGCGCCGATCTCGACATTATCCTCGATGATTACGTTACCCAGCTGGGGAATCTTGTCGAATGTGCCGTCGGGTTTGGGCAGGAAGCCGAAGCCATCGGCACCGATAACAGCACCTGCGTGGATGATGCAGTTGGCACCTACGCGGCAGCCCTCGTAAATCTTCACACCGGGGTAGAGCGTTGTGCCTGCTCCGATCTTAACGCCGTCGCCTACATATACCTGCGGGTAGATCTTTGCGCCAGCCTCCACTACAGCTCCAGCCTCGATAACGGCGAAGTCGCCGACGTAGCAATCCTCGGCTACGGTAGCCTTATCGGAGATAGAACACATCTTGCTGATGCCTCTCTTCTGGGGCTTCATAGCGTTGTACATCTCCAGCAACTTCAGCACGGCTGCGCCTACGTCGGGGAGTTTGATGAGTGTAGCCGAAACCTCCTGCTTGGGCTCGAAGTCATTGGCAACCAATACGATTGATGCCTCGGTAGAGTAGATGTACTGTTCGTATTTGGGGTTTGAGAGATAAGTCAGCGCACCCTTCTTGCCGCCCTCGATTGACGAGACGGTGTGAACGGCTGCGTTCTTATCGCCCACGATGGTGCCGCCCAGAAGGCCGGCAATCATTTCTGCTGTAAATTCCATTTTTGAGTCTTTTATCGTAGTTTATAATTCTCTATATGAAGAGCTAATTTGCAAATATATGAACATTTACGCGATTTCACAACCCTGAGGGCGCTAATAGGATAAAAAAACCGCAGAAATCTCTTCTGCGGTTAAGTTTTACTCCTCCAGATACTCCTTGAGTTGTATCTTCGCTGGCATCATCGGCTCTACGTTGCGACCAAAAGCGAGTAGTTCTCTTACGGTCGAGGAGCTTACATCCATCAGCTCGGCCGGCGTGAATAGCAGCACGGTCTCCAGCTCGGGTGCGAGGCGGCGATTGGTCTGCGCCATCGTGCGCTCGTACTCAAAATCGAGCGTGTTGCGAACGCCTCGGATGATGGCAGAGGCTCCGAGCTCGCGCGCTACGTCAACCGTGAGCGAGCGGTAGCTGATGCACTCTACGCGACTCTCGTCGGAGTAGAGATCCTCAATCAGACGGAGACGTTGCTTTGGGCTCAGGAGTGATTGTTTGCTCACATTCTCGCCTACGGCGATAACAACGCGATCGAAGAGGCGGAGAGCCTGCTCGACGATGGCTTCGTGGCCTCGGGTGAAGGGGTCGAACGACCCGGGGAAGATAGCAGTTTTCATATTGGGTTAAATATTCTCAAGTTCTTGCGCTATGCGCTCGCCGATGATCGCCATATAGGCTCTGCCATCGACGTGAGCCATAGCCGTTATGCCCTGCCACGAGAGTTGCAGCACCTCGTCAGCCGACTTTAGATCGCTTCTCAGTAGGCGGCGCTTCTCAACGGGAAAGCCCGCTTTGCGGGCGGCGCGCTCCAGGAGGTTGGCCTCCACAGATTCGCACTCGGCCATTATGACTGTCGTGCCCACGACGATTGCCAACGGTCGCGTAGGTTCACTCTCCAGCTCTTCGCCGTGCGTCAGCAGCGCTGTGTGGTAGCCCTGGCGACGGGCAACGGCATCGGCCAATTGGCGTGTGGCGATTGAGGCCGAAGTGGGGTAGTCGGCCATCGGGAGCTGCATCTGCAGGGTTATGGCCTCGGGCCTTAGGCTTCGCATCGTGTAGCCTATATATATCGACGGCTCGTCGCACTCCAGGGTGTAACTCCCCGACGCATAACATTTTAGGATAACTCTTGTCGAGACGCGGCGTGATAGGTGTGAGCGCATCATTAGGCCCTCGATCTGCTCCTCGAGTCGTGCTGCGGAGAGTCGCGGACGAAGGCCAAAGAGCTCCTCGGCTCGGCGCGTAATCACCCCGACGTGGGCGGCAAGGTGGCGCGCACGATAGTCGAGCGTGTGAATCTCTTGATAGAGGTACAAACCCTCCATCGCGCTCCACTCGACAATCTGCCCATCGGCAACCATATATCGCTCCGCTGCGGACATCCTACTGCATAAAAATCTTTAGCAACAGCTCGCGCAGAAGCTCGCCGTCGTTCATTCCGCCTGTATCTATACCCTTGCTCTTGCCATCGTATTCGCGCAGTAGTCCCAGTACGGTGAAGACCTTGCGGTTGGGCCAGCGCGTAGATTGCTGCGAGAGCTCGCGCACGGCGTAGGGGTTGCTCTTCTTGAGGATTCGCATCAGCTCGCCCTCCGAGGGCATAGGCTGGCTTTTGTATTTGGCAAGCCATCGCAGGTAGTTGATGATGAACATATCGCGGAAGAGCGAGTAGAGTGCCATCACCGTCACGAGCAGCGGATTATCCTTCGGGTTGCGGGCGAAGTGGTCGGCAATGCGCATCGCACGCTCCACATCCCACACCGCTACGGCATTGCACAGCTCGAAGTTGTTGAACTCCTTCGAGATACCCACGTTCTGCTCGATATGCTGGTCGGTTATGCTCTTCGTGCCGACGGGCAGTGCCAGCATCAGCTTGTCGATCTCGCTCGAGAGCTTCGCCACGTCGCAACCCAGATGGTCGGTCAGCATCTGTACCGCTTTGGGGACGATGCTGAGCCCCTTGCTCTGTATGAACTGCGTCAGCCACGGCCCAATCTCGTAGTCGCGTGGACGCACCGACTCGAACACAACGCCCTCCTTCTGGCTCTGCTTGTAGAGTGCCGAGCGTTTGTCCAAACTCTTCTCCTTGTGGCAGATGATGAGGATTGTCGAGGGCTGCGGCTTGGAGGTGTAGAGGGTGAGCTTCTCGATCTGACGGAGCTGCTGCGCCTCCTTGAGGATTATGACCTCGTGCGAGCCCATCATAGGCATCTGTCGGCAGAGATTGACCACCTGTCCCGCGTCGCTATCCTTGCCATAGACCGTGATTTGGTTGAATGACTGCTCGGCGGGGGTGAGAATCGATGACGAGAGCTGGTCGCACAGAGCATCGATGAAGTAGCTCTCCTCGCCCATCAGCAGGTATATGGGTGCAAATCGCCGTGCTGTAATCTCGGCCCTCAGGGCCTCGAATGCAGCTACGCTATCCTTGAATTTAAGGGTGCTCTTTGCCATTTCGTTAGGTTTTATATTATCTCTTTTGTTAGGCGCAACACGCGCTCGGTCGAATCCTTGAGGCGGAAACGGTCGTCGATGCGTCGGCCCACCAGCCACGCAATCTCACCCGCAGAGAGCAGAACGAACTGTCGGCTCTTCTCGGGCATCGATACCTTTGCGTCGATCAGATAGTCGCT
>JAFOEH010000009.1 GCA_017380275.1 Alistipes sp. | reverse complement strand
CTTATCCCAGAGCTTCTTGGCGTCGATATCTGTTGTCATCACGGGATTCTCCGAGTCGATGGGGAACTGCTGACGGTATGACTGACCGCTCTGCGCAGCACGCATAAACTCGTCGTCGATCTTGATCGACACGTTAGCGCCCGTAACCTTGCCCGACTGAGTCTTGGCGTCGATGAAACGCTCGGCATCGGGGTGCTTGATCGAGAGCGAGAGCATCAACGCTCCGCGACGACCATCCTGTGCCACCTCGCGTGTAGAGTTCGAGTAGCGCTCCATAAAGGGAACGATACCCGTCGAGGTGAGGGCCGAGTTCAACACGGGTGAGCCCGTGGGACGCAAACCCGAAAGGTCGTGGCCGACACCGCCGCGACGCTTCATCAGCTGCACCTGCTCCTCGTCCATACGGAAGATACCGCCATAAGAGTCGGCGTGCTTACGATTGCCGATAACGAAGCAGTTCGAGAGCGAAGCCACCTGCAGGTTGTTGCCGATACCCGTCATCGGGCCGCCCTGCGGAATGATGTAGCGGAAATGGTCGAGAAGCGAGAATACCTCCTCCTTCTTCATCGGGTTGGGATACTTCGACTCGATACGCTCGATCTCAGCGGCGATACGGTGGTGCATATCCTCGGGCGTACGCTCGTAGATATGGCCGAACGAATCCTTCAGCGCATATTTGCTCACCCATACGGTTGCAGCAAGGTCATCACCGGCGAAGTACTCCTTCGACGCAGCCACAGCGTCGTTGTAGCTCACCTCGGTGAGTTTCTGTGTAGTTTTGGTCATAATATTTAAGTATTTAATTTATTTCGATTTCTGTGTATGCGTGATCAAATGGCGCGAAAGTACCAATACAAAGGTCTTAATTTTTTGGCGGTAAAAACAATTTTCGAGGCACTATGTTTTCACAACTTTTCAACAAAACAGAAAAACACGCGTCAGAGCTCGCTCCAACGCGTGTTTTTGTATCAACATTTTTTTTGATCGGCCCTATCGGCTCACGATGGCATCGATCTCGACCTTGGCACCCATCGGCAGCTTTGCCACCTCGTAGCATACGCGCGCGGGCATCTGCTCGGTAAAGAAAGTAGCGTAAACGCCGTTCATTGCAGCGAAGTCGGCAATGTCATCCAACAAAACCGTAACCTTCACAACGTCGGCCAGCGTGTAGCCAGCCTCCTCGACGATTGAGCGGATGTTAGTGAGCGACTGACGAGTCTGATCCTCAATGCTTTCAGCCATCTTGCCGGTCGAAGCATCAATGGGCAGCTGGCCCGAAACATAGAGCGTACCATTGCTCTCCACAGCCTGCGAATAGGGCCCTACGGCTTTAGGCGCGAGGGGCGATGCGATAATCTTCTTCATATCTTTTTAGTTTTAATTGTTAGTCAATCCGACAACACACCCATAGGTGCGCAATCCGAAACAAAGGTATGAATTTTATCCAAATAATTATCATCTTCGCCAACAAACTCTTTTCAGAAAATCAAAATAACATATTTCTCCAGCAAATGAAGAAATAAAAAATTTGCAAAAACGTAGTGAAATAACTACATTTGTGCCGATTAGGGCCCTGTGGGGCGCATAGTATTCACAATTAGTTAGGAAATAGAAAATGTTAAGCAGAAAGGTTGCAGCGCAGCTGCGCGATTACGAGACTCCGTTCTACCTCTACGACATCAATCTCCTGCGCCAGACGCTGGAGAGTGTTGTTTACGAATCAAACAAATACGACTACAAGGTTCACTACGCCATCAAGGCCAACAACGACGACTACCTGCTCTCGATCATCCGCGAGTACGGCATCGGCATCGATTGCGCCAGCGGCAATGAGGTACGCAAGGCCATCGAGTCGGGCTTCGACCCCAAGACGGTGGTATATGCAGGCGTGGGTAAGCGCGACAAGGAGATCCGCTATGCCCTGGAGCAGGAGATTCTGGCAATCAACTGCGAGTCTATCGAGGAGCTCAAGGTGGTGAATGCGCTGGCTGGCGAGATGGGCAAGAAGGCCGACGTAGGTCTGCGTATCAACCCCGACATCGACCCCAAGACCAACCGCTGCATCGATACAGGTCAGGCCGACAGTAAGTTCGGTATCTCGTACGAGGAGATTCTCGACAACGTCGATCTGATCCGCTCGCTCGAGAATATCAACATCATCGGCATCCATATCCACATCGGTTCGCAGATCCGCGAGCTGCACGTCTTCGAGAATATGTGCAACAAGGCCAACGCCATCGTGGAGAAGCTTGAGTCGCTCGGATTCTCGTTCCGCATCGTCGATGTGGGTGGCGGTCTGGGTATCAACTACGACGTGCCCGAGAATGAGCCTATCCCCAACTTCGCATCGCTCTTTGCGATCGTTCACGAGCACCTGAATGTCGAGGGCAAGGAGGTACACTTCGAGTTTGGCCGCTCGCTGGTTGGCGAGTGCGGCGAGCTGATTACCAGCGTATTGTTCAACAAGACCACGGCTACGGGCCGCCGTCTGCTGATCATCGATGCTTCGATGACCGAGCTTATCCGTCCGATGCTCTACGGATCGTACCACAACATCGAGAACATCACCTCGCAGGAGGAGATTTCGACCAAGTACACCGTCGTAGGTACAGCCTGCGAATCGACCGACGTATTCGATGAGAACGTGAGCCTGAAGCGCAGCAAGCGTGGCGATCTGCTGGCCATCAAGTCGGCAGGAGCCTACGGCCGTTCGATGGCTTCGCAGTACAATATGCACGATTTGCCGGGCGCGGTTTACAGCGATCAGCTGGGAAAGTAATTCGCTAATCGGAATTCAAAACAATAATGCCTGTCCAACAAAAGAGTCGGACGGGCATTTTTTATTGTAAAGTTGCACGACAAGAGATATTTTTTTCGTATCTTTGAAGAAATATTTTTTGTCCGCAAGCTATGAATATCGAACTTATAAAATCGGAACTCGAGAAACTTTCGCTTCTGCTCTCAGCGTGGAGCAGCGATGAGCCCATCTCACCCATCGAGCGCGATGTAGCACTCGACTATCTCAAGCATCTATACGATCAGATCCGTTTCGGCGAGGCCGCAGCGCCCGCCGTGCCTGTTATGCCCGCTGTGGCGGCAGCTGCCGAGGTTGCGCCGCAGAGCGAAATGGAGGAGCAAGACGAGGCTCAAGATGAGGAGAAGGATGTCGAGGTGGAGCTGATTTTTGCCGACGATGAGGATTTGCCGCAGTTTGGGCTACTCAATGAGTTGCTTTCGGACAAGGAGCCGGAAGCGGATATTGAGGCGGAGGCGGAGATTACACCCGTTCCCGAGCCCGAAATTGAGGTTGAGCCCGAGCCAATCGCAGAGCCGGAGCCGATTGCCGAATCTGAAGCAATTGCAGAGTCGGAGCCGATTCACGAGCCGGAACCTGAGATTTTGCCCGAGCCGAAGCCGATTCCGGAGCCAGAGCCGATTGTTGTACTCGAAGCCGCAATCGAATCTGCTCCCGAACCCACTCCCGAAATCGAGCCAACTCCAGAGCCCGAGCCAGAACCCGCTCCCGAGCCTACGCCCGCCTCTGCATCGGGCAGTCTGTTTGGCGAAGAGCCCGTTCGTGTACGCCGTTCGCGCTCGAAGCACCAGCGAATGATGTCGATCTACAACGACAGCGAGCCGCGCCCCGAGAAGGTGGTCGATATTTCAAAGATATTTGATATGGACGATGACGGCCCGACCGAGATCTCGGTAGAGCCCACGCCCCAGCCTACGCCTACGCCCGCACCTCAGCCCCGCCCCGCAACAGAGCCAAAGGCCGAGCCTGCGACCCTGGCCGATGTCATCGCCCCGGCAGCACCCACTCTGGCCGACACCATTGCGGCCCCTGCTGCCCTGGCCGACGAGATGCACCACACGCCCATCCGTTCGTTGCGCGAGGGTATCGGGCTGAATGATAAGTTCCTGATGATCCGCGATCTGTTCGATGGCGATGGCGACGCCTACGAGGAGGCTATCTCGGCCCTCGATGCGCTGCCCACGCTCGACGACTGTATGATCCACATCATCGAGAACTATGCGTGGAATCCCGACTCGGAGGGCTCGAAGTTTATTATGCAACTGCTCGACCGCAAACTCTCATAACCTATGTCGAAACTCTACATCGTACCCACGCCCATCGGCAATCTGGACGACATCACCCTGCGCGCCATCAAGACGCTCGAGGCGGCCGACTTCATCCTTGCCGAGGATACGCGCACCACATCGGTGCTGCTCAAGCACTTGGGAATCGAAAAGCGATTATACGCACACCATAAATTCAACGAACACGCAACGGCCGCATCGCTGACCGAGGCCATCGGCGAGGGCCGCACCGTAGCGCTCGTCTCAGACGCCGGCACACCCGGCATCTCCGATCCGGGCTTTCTTCTGGTGCGCTCGTGTGTCGAGGCGGGCATCGAGGTTGAGACCCTGCCCGGAGCTACAGCACTTATCCCCGCACTCGTGCAGAGCGGATTCCCCTGCGACCGCTTCTGCTTTGAGGGCTTCCTGCCGCAGAAGAAGGGACGTATGAAGCGCCTGGAGGAGTTGCGTGAGGAGCAGCGCTCGATAATCTTCTACGAGTCGCCCCACCGTGTAGTGAAATGTCTGGAGCAACTCAGCGAAGTCTTTGGCTCGGAGCGACGAGTATCTGTATCGAGGGAGCTGACCAAGAAGTTCGAGCAGACCGTGCGCGGCACCATCGCAGAGGTCGCAGCCCATTTTACGGAGCACGAGCCCAAGGGCGAGTTTGTGATTGTTGTGGCAGGAGCACCCAAGCCCGAGAAGAGTGAGAAACGCAACCGCTACCGCAAGGAGGAGGCTGATGAAGAGTAATTTTTCCCGACGATGAGTAATCACAACCCCGAACTGACCGTTTTCCAGCGCACGATGCTGCAGCTGCTGTGGATCCTCTGCCGAGGCTTCGCCCTGCTACCCCACTTCGTTCGCCACAACATATTCGGCACGCTCTGCTACTGGGTGTTATGCTACGTTTTGCGCTATCGCCGCCGAGTGATAATGGATAATCTGCGCCGCTCGTTCCCCAACTACTCGGAGCAGCAGCTCAACACCATCTGCCGCGACACATATAAGAATCTTGCCGAGCAGATCATAAACACCATAAGCCAATCGGGCATCAGCGACGAGGAGCTGCAACGTCGTATGACATTCTCGAACGACGGGCCCACGCGCGAAGCGGTAGGCTCACGCAGTGCTGTATTTATGACGGCACACTATGGGCCGTGGGAGGCTGGCAGCGTGGTGTCATTGGCATTTCCCGACCAGACCTTCGTGGCGGTATATCACAAGATTACAAATCCGATCGTAGATGAGCTGATGAAGCGCATCCGTCGCCACACGAACGTCGAGCTTGTGGATATGAAACGTACGATGCGCCACTTCATCGACAACCGTCAGCGCCGCCCGATGATTATGGGCCTGATAGCCGATCAGAACCCCACGCTTCGCCCCAATATGAGCTGGTATCCGTTCCTCAACCAATGGACCGCCTTCTTCGATGGTGGCGAGGTTCTTGCACGCAAATACAATCTTCCTGTATATTACTTCTCACCACGTCGTCTGCGCGCAGGCTACTATGAGGGCACGTTCACGCTAATTCACGATGGCGAGAGCCCCATCGAGCCGGGCGAGATCACACGTCGCTACGCCAAGATGCTCGAGGCTGAGATCGTGGCCAACCCCGCGATGTGGATGTGGTCGCACCGCCGCTGGAAGCACACTCCACCGGCCGAGTTACAGGCAACGAAGATATGAAACGTACAGCTGTAGTGATACTGAACTGGAACGGGCGCGAGCATCTCGAGCAGTTCCTGCCCAGCGTGGTGGAGCATACGCCCGCCTCGGTGCGCATCGTCGTTGCCGACAATGGTTCAACGGATAGTTCGGTCAGATTTATCGAAGAGCTCTACCCCACGATCGAAATCATCCGACTCGACCGCAACTACGGCTTTGCCGAGGGCTACAACCGCGCCTTAAGGGAGATCGATGCCGAGTACTTCATCCTGCTGAACTCCGATGTGGAGGTTACCGCCGGCTGGGTTGAACCTCTGGTGGCGACGCTGACAAATGACCAAGCGGTGGCTGCCGTTGCGCCAAAACTACGTTCGTACGGCCGGCGCGATGAGTTTGAGTATGCGGGTGCTGCGGGAGGATATATCGACATCCTGGGTTACCCCTTCTGTCGCGGACGCATCCTCTCGACAATCGAGCGCGACTGCGGTCAGTACGACACACCGAAGGAGATCTTCTGGGCCAGCGGGGCGACATTCTGCTGTCGGGCCGATCTGTTCCGCACGCTCGGCGGTTTCGATGCCGACTTCTTTGCCCATATGGAGGAGATCGACCTATGCTGGCGTATGCAGCTGGCGGGCTACCGCATTATGGTCGAGCCTCGCAGCGTGGTCTATCACCTGGGCGGTGGCACAATGCCCAACGAGTCGCCCAACAAGCTATATCTGAACTATCGCAACAACTTGGCAATGCTGTTCAAGTGCTCGCCAACGCCGCAGCGGTTGCTGGTAGCTGTGGCACGTCCCGTATGCGATATGCTCTCTGCACTTATATATATAATAAAGGGGCAGATGCCGATGGCGCGGGCCGTCCTAAGGGCCTACCGCGATTTCTTAGATTGGCACGGGGAGCTTGCGGCCAAACGCCAAACGGTCCGCAGCGGAGCGAAGGCAGAGTCGAGGATGATTTACCGAGGCTCGATGGTTCTGCGATATGCTTTGGGGAAAAAGAGTTTCTCAAATATGATGTAAACAACAAGGGCGCTACTTCCACAGTAGCGCCCTTATTTGTCTATTACAGTAAGATTACTTTCTGGCCTCCTTTGCCTCGATGCACTCCGTAGCGTGGGGAACACGCATCAAGCGCTCCTTCGGGATTAGCTTGCCCGTAGTCTTGCAGATGCCATAGGTCTTATTTTCGATGCGCACGAGAGCCATCTCGAGGTTTCGGATGAACTTACTCTGATGTGCAACCAGGCGACCTGTCTCCTCCTTTGACAAGGTAGCAGCGCCCTCTTCGAGAACTTTGAAGGTGGGAGAGGTGTCGTGCGTATCGTTGTCGTTAGATATGTTTGCGCGTAGCAAATCATAGTCAGCCTTAGCCTGCTCCAATTTGCGCAGGATCACCTGCTTAAATTCGGCCAGTTCGCTATCACTATATCTTACTCTCTCTTCTGCCATAGTAATAAAAGTTTTAAGGTTCTATTGTAAAGATAGGTAAATTTTCACAATCCTCCAAATCTTTTACTATAAAACGCATAGCACCCTCGCCGTAGCGCACTACAGGCGTGTTACGGCAATCTTCAGAGGCTCCTCGTCAACATCCGAATCAACGACTACGCCACCCTCGGGCTGTGCCACGGCAACAACCTCCTGGGCCAGAGTCTGCGAAGCGATGTAGTCGGCGAAGTGCTCAACAGCGCCAGCAACGATATCCTTCAACTCGATCTCGACGCGGATCTTGTCGGTAACCTCGAAGCCTGAATCCTTACGGATATTCTGGATACGGTTAATCAACTCGCGTGCCACACCCTCACGACGAAGCTCGTCCGTCACGGTGATGTCGAGTGCAACGGTAAGCTTACCCTCCGAAGCAACCAGCCATCCGGGCATATCCTCCGACGTGATCTCGAAGTCGGCGGGGGTTACGGTGATGGTCTCGCCTGCAATCTCGAGCGTAGTCTCGGCCGACGACTCGATAGCAGCGATCTGCTCCTGGGTGAAGGTGGCAGCGGCGGCAGCCATCTGCTTGGCCAGCTTAGCATAACGCTGGCAGAAGTTCTTGAAGTTAAGCTTGATACGCTTGGTGATCACACCCGTCGTATCGTTCAGCAACTCAATATCCTTGATATTTACCTCACCCATAATAAGACCCTTAACGGCCTCGATGTGGCGAGCCATAGCGGGATCCAAAACGGGAATCAAAATCTTGGTCAGCGGCTGGCGCACCTTGATATTGACCTTACGACGCAGAGCCAGAACCATCGATGACACACGCTGTGCGATCTGCATCATCTCCTCCAGCTCGCTGTTCACAAGCGTCTCATCCACAACGGGGAAGTCGGCCAAGTGTACCGACTCGGCATTGTTGCGACCGCTCACGGCGTTCAGGTCGGTGAAGATGCGATCCGAGATGAAGGGTGCGAACGGTGCCGAGAGCTTCACAACGGTCTCAAGGCAGGTATAAAGAGTCTGGTAAGCGGCCAACTTATCGTCGGTCATACCGCCACCCCAGAAACGCTTACGGTTCAGACGAACGTACCAGTTCGAGAGGTTCTCGTTAACGAAATCCTGAATAGCGCGTGCCGCAGGCGTGGGATCGTAGTCGTTCAGGCACTTGGTAACGGTCTTCACCAGCGTGTTCAGCACCGAGATGATCCAGCGGTCGATCTCGGGACGCTCGGCGATAGGAATCTCGCGCTCGCTACCCGTGAAGCCATCAACATTGGCGTAGAGTGCGAAGAACGAATATGTATTGTAGAGCGTGCCGAAGAACTTACGACGTACCTCGTCAACACCCTCCTTATCGAACTTAAGGTTATCCCAGGGCTGCGAGTTCGAGATCATATACCAACGGGTTGCATCCGCTCCATAAGTCGAGAGCACCTCGAAGGGATCGACTGCATTGCCCAAACGCTTCGACATCTTGTTGCCATTCTTGTCGAGTACCAGTCCGTTAGAGATGATATTTTTGAACGCTACCGAGTCGAACAGCATCGTAGCGATGGCGTGCAGCGTGAAGAACCAACCACGCGTCTGATCCACACCCTCGGCGATGAAGTCTGCGGGGAATACCTCCTTGAAGTCGGCACCGCCATTCTCGAAGGGGTAGTGAATCTGCGCATAGGGCATAGCACCCGAGTCGAACCATACGTCGATAAGATCGCTCTCGCGGCGCATAGGCTCTCCCGTCGATGAGGTCAGGACGATTGAATCAACATAGGGGCGGTGCAGATCGATATTCTCGACCGAGTAGTTCTCCTTCGACATATCGCCCACCTTGAAGTTCTTGAACGGATTCTCGGTCATATTGCCGGCAGCGATTGACTTCTCGATCTCTGCCATCAGCTCCTCTACCGAACCGATGCACTTGAGCTCCTGACGATCCTCCGTCGCCCAGATAGGCAGCGGCGTACCCCAGAAACGTGAGCGCGAGAGGTTCCAGTCCTTGAGGTTCTCCAGCCACTTGCCAAAACGGCCCGAACCAGTCGATTCAGGCATCCAGAGAATGG
>JAFOEH010000055.1 GCA_017380275.1 Alistipes sp. | reverse complement strand
GTAGAGGATATTGCGCGTGTGCTCAGTGAAGGACGTGCCGATGCAGCTTTGGCTGCAAGTATCTTCCACTTCGGCGAGATTACGGTGGGAGATTTGAAACAGGAGTTGAAACGATTAAATATTGATGTGAGATGTTGAGATTCGATGACTTTAATCTCGAGAAATGCGCTGACGGCTTATTGCCCGTAATCGTGCAGGATGCGGCCACGCTCAAGGTGCTGATGCTGGGGTATATGAACCGCGAGGCTTTCGATAAGACCGTGGCAGAGGGACGCGTTACATTCTTTTCGCGTACGCGCTCGACGCTATGGACTAAGGGTGAAACGAGCGGTAACTACCTACTCGTAAAGGATATGTATATCGATTGCGATGGCGATACACTGCTCGTTAAAGCCGAGCCCATCGGCCCAACGTGCCATCGTGGTACGACGAGCTGCTTCGATACTCCCGAGAGTGAGGGCTTTATCCGCCATTTGCAGCAGGTTGTACAGCAGCGCCACCGCGATATGCCCGAGGGATCTTATACTACTAAACTCTTTATCAAGGGTGTGAAGAAGATTGCTCAGAAGGTGGGCGAGGAGGCCGTGGAGAGCGTTGTGGAGGCTGTGGATGGCAATCGCGACCGCTTCATCTACGAGGCTTCGGATATGATCTACCACCTGCTGGTGCTGATGGAGCAGATGGGTTGCTCGATAGAGGATATGGAGCGCGAACTCGCACTGAGACACAAGTAAATCGGGCAAAAAGGTGTGCGGAAAAGAGATTTTTATTAAATTTACGCAACCAAAAACTTTTCGCTATGAAGACTTCGCTCCGACTCCTTATTGTTTCGATTATTCTATTGCCCCTCTTCGCCTCGGCCGAGAATCGCCCCACAAGGCTTATGACCGATCTTGTGAGCGATGCGGGCGCGCTTTATCAGAATGGATATAGGGCGACGCGGGCGATGCAGGAGCTGCGCAGCGAGGAGTTTGAGCAGTATCAATACGCCGCCATCCGCTCGTCGCAGCCGACCTTTGGTTGGGTGCTGCCCGAGGGGGAGAACATTACGCAGCAGAGTTATGAGATTGTAGTCGATGAGAGCTACGAGGATGCGCTGGCGCATCGTGGAGGGGTGTGGCACAGCGGCAGGGTGCGTAGTGCGCAGTCGGTGGCGGTAGAGTACGGCGGCGAGCCGCTGAAGGCCGACAAGACCTACTATTGGAGCGTTCGCACCAAAAGCAGTGCGGGGCAGAGCGAGTGGTCGGCCATAGAGCCGTTCAGAACAGCCTCGGAGCTGAAACCTTACGCCGCGTCGTATCGCCCGCAGATTCGTGAGCGCGAGCATCCCGAGCGCATCAATCGCGTGGATGAGTGCACGACATTTATCGATTTCGGGCGCGCTTCGTTTGCCTCGTTGGAGCTTACGCTCGAGAGCGAGCGCGACGGCGAGACTATATATGTGGCCATTGGCGAGGATGCCATCGACGACCGCATCAATACAAAACCTCACGGCACGGTGCGTTATTACCGCTACGAAGTGGTGTTGCGTCGTGGCCGTCATACCTATCCCATAATTCCGGAGCACGATAAGCGAAACACAGGCCCGCAGGCGATTCTCGTTGCCGACTATTTGGCCGAGGTGGCGCCGATGCGTTACTGCCAGATCGAGGGCTATACGCGCACAATCGAGCGCGAGGATGTGGTGCGTCATACGATGATCTATCCCTTTGACTATGAGGCGGCGTACTTTAGTAGTGACAATCCGACGCTGAATGCTATCTGGGAGCTGTGCAAATATACCATCAAGGCGACCTCGGCATTCGGTATCTATGTCGATGGCGACCGCGAGCGTATCCCCTACGAGGCCGATGCGATAATCAACCAGCTGAGCCACTACACCACCGACCGCGAGTATGCGATGGGCCGCCGCTCGTCGGAGTATCTGTTGGAGCATCCGACGTGGCCGACGGAGTGGATATTGCAGGCGCTCATAATCGCGTGGAACGACTATATGTACACGGGCGACAAGCGCTCGATCGAGGCGAATTACGAGATACTGAAGGCTCGCACGTTGCGTTCGCTAAGACGCGATAACGGCCTGATTTCCACAACGGACGACCGCGTCAAGAGCGATGAGTTCCGACGCTCGATACGCTTCGATGGCGATATACGCGATATTGTCGATTGGCCGCGATGTGGCGACTGGCCGCACGGCGAGGATGATAACTACCACCTGACGGCGTACAACACCGTTGTCAATGCTTTCCACTATCAGGCGTTACTCCTGCTACGGCAGATGGCCGAGCTGACGGGCCGCGAAGATGAGGCCGAGCAGTTGCGCAGGGAGTGCGAGTCGCTGTACGCGACGTTCAATCGTCTGCTTTTCGATGCCGAGCGAGGTGTCTATCGCGATGGCGTGGAGAGCGAGCACGTCTCGCTGCACGCAAACCTCTTCCCGTTGGCGCTGGGACTTGTCGGCGAGCAGGAGCAGGGGCGCGTAATGGAGTATATCCGTAGTCGCGGATTGGTTTGCAGTGTCTATGCGGCGCAGTTCCTGATGGATGCAATCTATCGTGCGGGCGATGGCGACTACGGTCTGCAAATGCTCACCAAGCAGGACGAGCGAAGCTGGTACAATATGGTGAGTCACGGGGCTACGATAACCTACGAGGCGTGGGATGACAAGTTCAAGAACAATCAGGATTGGAATCACGCGTGGGGTGCGGCGCCGGCCAATGTTATACCGCGTTATTTGGTGGGTGTCAGACCGTTGGAGGCGGGTTTTGGCCGAATGACAATCTCCCCGCAGACCTCCGCGCTCGCGCGCGTTGAGGCTCTTGTGCCAACGATAAGGGGCGGCGTAGATGTTGAGATCGATTCCTCGGCGAAGGCCTATCGGATGAGGGTGGAGATACCGTCAAATACGGTGGCTGTTGTCGATTTGCCCGCGTCGGGCAAGCCTGTGGAGCTAAAGATAGATGGCAAACGTGTGAGGTTTGGCCTGACGAAGCAGGGAAGAGTCGAGTGCGGCGAGATTGGCTCGGGCGAGCATACGTTTGAGTTGGTTTATGAGTAGAAATTTATAGGATATAAAGCCTGTCTGCGGTTGCGGATGGGCTTTTTTTGTTTTTGGAAGGGGAATTTTTTTGGATTGGCCACGCTATGCTCCGGTGCCGCGTCGCGCTGCGTGCCCTTTCCCCGGTGGGGAGGCTTCAATAGAAAAGAATATGTCCTTGAAAAGGATTTTTTTGCAATAAAGGCACCCTAACAAATAAATTTGTGGGTGCCTTTATAACAAAAAAAACTCCTGCACTTTACGCAGGAGCTACATATTCTTTTCTCTTTAGCGGAAGGAGGGGGATTCGAACCCCCGGTACCCTAATCGAGTACGTCAGTTTAGCAAACTGGTGGTTTCAGCCACTCACCCATCCTTCCTGACCGAACAACTTTTGAAGTATTTCTCCAAAAGAGTGGTGCAAATGTAGGCAAAAAAAACTATTGTGCAAAATATCGGTCGGGAATTTTTCTCTTTTTCCGATAATTGTCCCCTTTTCGCCTCTGCCAAAGGACTGATTGCGAGATTTTGATGGCGGAAGTTGGGCCCTGAATAATGTGAAGTTATGGCAGTGTATGGGTCTGAACTGCGCAGATGGAGTAATTTTGTGCATAAAATGCCCAAGTTTGAGAAATTATCAATATCTTTGTATTATGTGTAGCCATTGCGGGTCGCGATGATGCACCTCGATAGGCGTGGCCTGCGAGTGCAGAATTGGAAGAATGGATAAAGAAATATCAAATAACCTAAAACTATAAAACAATGAAAAACCAACGTCTAATGTCGCTCGACACGCTTCGAGGCTTTGATATGTTTTTTATTATGGGCCTTTCGGGACTCATCGTCTCGCTCTGCGCCTTGTGGCCCAACCCCGTGACCAATGAGATCGCTCGTCAGATGGGTCACGTCGATTGGAACGGTCTGTGCCACCACGACACCATCTTCCCGCTCTTCCTCTTCTTGGCGGGTGTGTCGTTCCCATTCTCGCTGGCCAAGCAGCGCGAGAATGGCGCTACGAAGGGACAGATCTATGGAAAGATCTTCCGCCGTGCGGCGATACTCATCTTCTTGGGTATGGTCTATAACGGCCTGTTCAAACTCGACTTTGAGAATCTGCGTGTAGCAAGCGTATTGGCCCGCATTGGTCTTGCGTGGATGGGTGCTGCGATTCTCTTTATCAACTTCGGCGTACGCACCCGTGCGTGGATCGCAGGCGTCATCTTGGTTGGATATGCTCTTTTGAGCAAGTTTGTAGGTGCGCCCGATGTGCCAGGAGCAGATCCTCTCTCAATGGAGGGTTCGTTGGTCGGTTGGGTTGACCGTCTGCTTATGCCCGGCCGCTTGATTTACGATCACGGTCGTTTCGATCCCGAGGGCTTGCTTTCGGCTGTGCCGGCTGTGGTGACGGCTATGTTCGGTATGTTTACCGGCGAGCTGATTCGTCTGCCCGAGGAGAAGATGTCGGGTAATCGCAAGACGATGTGGATGGTCGTGGCAGCTGTCGTGCTGGCACTTGTGGCTATTCTGGGCGACGGTTTCGTTCCCGTAAATAAGAAGCTCTGGTCAAGTACTTTTGTGTGTGCCGTAGGTTCATATTCGCTCTTTATGATGGCGTTGTTCTACTATTTGATCGACGTTCGCGGCTGGCAGAAGTGGACGTTGGTCTTCCGCGTTGTGGGTATGAACTCTATTACCATCTATCTGGCACAGCAAATCATTAACTTCGGCGGCATCTCGCGCTACTTCTTGGGTGGTGTCGCAGGTCTCTGCTCGGAGCCCTGGGCTGAGGTTATCAACGATGCGGGATTTGTCGTAGTGTGCTGGCTCTTCCTCTACTTCCTCTATCGAAAGAAGATCTTCTTGAAGGTGTAGCTTGGCCAATTTTCAATATATTAATTTTGTGGCAGTTAATAAAACGTAAGAAGATATGAAAAGAGTTGTATATGCGTGCGCACTCTTCGCTGTGGTTATCTGTTCGGGTCTTCAGGCCTCGGCGCAGAAGCGGGCGAAGGACTCCAAGACAACGTATGCGCAGGAGGTGTTGCAACCTTATGTGGATAACGGACAGTTGTCGGGTGCTATCAGTGTGTTCTACAAGGATGGCGTGCAGGAGGTCAGTTGTGTGGGTTATGCCGACGTGGAGGCAAAGCGTCCCATTAAGCTGGATAATGTTTTTATGCAGTGCTCGCAGACCAAAGGTTTTTGCGGTGTGACGATCGCCAAATTGGTGGAAGAGGGCGAAATTTCTCTCGACGATCCTGTTTCTAAATATCTGCCCGAGTTCAAGGAGCTATGGGTTGAGGTGTCGAACGAGAATGGCGTGAAGACTCTGCACAAGGCTAAGAACGAACTCACCATCCGTATGGTGCTTAACCACACCGGAGGTTTCCCATTTGAGGCCAGCGTAAAGCGTAACGATGTTCGTGGCGGAGGATGGAGCGGTGGCGCACCCCTGCGTCAGGTGGCTGCCGTAGCGGCCGATTCGCCCATTATGTTTGAGCCCGGAACGAGCGTCTTGTACTCTAATACAGGCATTGACATCGGTGCAGCAATCGTAGAGGTGGTTACGGGTATGAAGTGGGAGGATTATCTCAAGCGCGAGGTATTGGATCCTTTGGGAATGAAATCAACATGGTTTTGGCCAACGGATAAGCAGCTCAAAAAGAAGGTTGAGCTCTATGAGTTCAAGGATGGAGCCCCCGCCGAGTGGGTTGAGGAGATGGCCTGGCAGCAGCGTCCATACAACGATTCTCACGTCTTTGCATCGGCTGGTGCGGGCTTGTGGACAACGGCATTGGATCAGCTGAAATTCTATAAGATGTTGATGAATTTGGGCGTGGGCGACAATGGTGTGCGTATCCTGAAGGAGCAGACCGTGAAATCTATACTTGCTCGCTCGACTCGTTCGGAGGGTATGGAGGGTTACTCTCTTGGCCTGAATGCCCCCGTTGAGGATACCGAGGATGCTTGGTTTGGTCACGGTGGTGCGTGGGGAACTAACTGCGTTGTGAATTGGCATAAAAAGCAGTTGAAGCTGTGGGTGATACAGAGCGCTGGAGGCCCTCAGCCCTGGAATGCTAAGGTGAATGAGGCTGCCGAGAAATTCTTTGCTCAGCCGTTCGATTCATCTGGCGTGGATGCATACACGGGCAGAATCGGAGCGAGCAGATAATAAAGCTTTATCAAACAGCAATAGGGGAGACATCGAATGGTGTCTTCCCTATTTTTTTTCGCCGAATAAGAGATTGGCAAAAATGGAGAAATATCATATCGATTGGTAAGTATTTTGTTGTGGAAATAATTATATTACGGCTTAATTATTAATTATTTTTTGTACTTTTGCAGATTATAACCGCATATTATGGCTGAGAAAGATAAAGAGATATTAGATAACATTGATGGCGAATACAAATATGGCTTCACCACCGACATCGAGACCGAGACCATCGGTCGAGGTCTTAACGAGGATGTGATACGCCTTATTTCTGAGAAGAAGCAGGAGCCTGAGTGGATGCTGGAGCGCCGCTTGAAGGCTTTTCGCCATTGGCAGGGGATGAAGCTCCCGACGTGGGCTCATCTCGATATCCCAGAGATTGATTTTCAGGATATAATCTATTACGCTGCCCCCAAGCAGCGTAAGTCGGGTACGATGGACGACATCGATCCCGAGCTTAAACGTACGTTCGACAAGTTGGGTATTCCCCTCGAGGAGCAGCTTGCCCTGGCGGGATTTGCCGTCGATGCTGTGATGGACTCTGTGTCGGTTAAGACCACTTTCCGCGAGACTCTGGCCCAGAAGGGTATCATATTCTGCTCGATCTCGGAGGCTATCCGCGAGTATCCCGAACTTGTGAAGAAGTATCTCGGAACGGTCGTTCCCCATACCGACAACTACTATGCCGCACTAAACGCAGCCGTCTTCTCCGATGGCTCGTTCTGCTATATCCCCAAGGGTGTTCGCTGCCCGATGGAGCTCTCGACCTACTTCCGCATCAATGCCGAGGGTACGGGTCAGTTTGAGCGTACGTTGCTTGTGGCGGATGAGGGCGCTTATGTGAGCTATCTGGAGGGTTGCACAGCCCCGCGTCGTGATGAGAATCAGTTGCACGCCGCCGTTGTTGAGATCATCGTGGAGAAGGATGCCGAGGTGAAGTACTCGACCGTGCAGAACTGGTATCCGGGCGATAAGGATGGAAAGGGCGGAATCTATAACTTCGTTACCAAGCGCGGCCTCTGCCGCGAGGGGGCGCATCTGTCGTGGACGCAGGTGGAGACCGGCTCGGCCATAACGTGGAAGTATCCGAGCTGCGTGCTGCTGGGCGATAACTCGGTAGGAGAGTTCTACTCCGTTGCGATGACCAACAACTTCCAGCAGGCCGATACGGGTACGAAGATGATTCACATCGGCCGCAATACGCGTAGCCGCATCGTCTCGAAGGGTATCTCGGCAGGTCGTAGCCAGAACGCCTATCGTGGATTGGTGCGCGTGGCGAAGGGTGCGGAGAATGCCCGCAACTACTCGCAGTGCGATTCGCTCTTGATTGGCGATAGGTGTGGTGCACACACCTTCCCCGAGATTGATTCTCGAAATCCGTCAGCTGTGATTGAACACGAGGCAACCACATCGAAGATTTCGGAGGACCAGCTCTTCTACTGCAATCAGCGTGGTCTCTCGACCGAGGATGCTGTGGGCCTCATTGTCAATGGCTATGCCCGCGAGGTGTTGTCGAAGTTGCCGATGGAGTTTGCGGTTGAGGCGCAGAAGTTGCTTGCTATCAGCCTTGAGGGCTCGGTGGGTTAATGAAAAATGAAGAATAAAAACGTAAAAGATATGTTAAGTGTAAAGAATTTATATGCCTCGGTGGGCGATAAGCAGATACTTCGCGGTATCAACCTCGAGGTGCGTGCCGGCGAGGTACACGCCATAATGGGCCCCAACGGTTCGGGTAAGAGTACCTTCGCATCGGTGCTGGCTGGCAACGAGAAGTTCACCGTGACGGAGGGCTCGGTGGAGTTTATGGGGCAAAATCTGCTCGAAAAGTCGATCGAGGATCGCGCTCGTATGGGCCTCTTCCTCGGTTTCCAGTATCCCGTTGAGATTCCGGGTGTGACGATGGCCAACTTTATGAAGATTGCGGTCAACGAGCAGCGAAAGTTCCGTGGCGAGGATCCGCTCACGGCGGGCGAGTTTCTGCGCCTGATGCGAGAGAAGAGTGCCGTAGTGGAGCTGGACTCGAAGCTCACGAGCCGAGCCGTGAATGAGGGTTTTTCGGGCGGAGAGAAGAAGAAGAACGAGATCTTCCAGATGGCGATGCTTGAGCCTAAGTTGGCTGTGCTGGACGAGACCGACTCGGGCCTCGATATTGACGCTCTGCGCATCGTTGCTACGGGCGTGACGAAGTTACACACCCCCGAGAACGCAACCATCGTAATTACCCACTATCAGCGTCTGCTAGATTATATCGTGCCCGACTACGTTCACGTTCTCTACAAGGGACAGATCATCCACTCGGGTGATAAGTCGTTGGCGCTGAAGCTCGAGAAGGAGGGTTACGATTGGCTTATTAACCAATATGAGAAGTAACAATGACGCTAATCGAATATTTTAATTCACGAGGCTTGCGTGCCAATACGGGGATGTGTACCCTGGGCGATGGCAACGATTGGGAGGTGGCAATCAACCCAGAGAAGGTTGAGCGCACCGTTCGAGGTCGTCAGCGTCTGATTGTGGTGCACTCGGCGGCAAATACGGCCAAGATGCACTTCGACCTGTGCGAGGGTGCATCGCTCAGCCTTGTCGAGCTCTTCACGTCAGAGTGCTCT
>JAFOEH010000054.1 GCA_017380275.1 Alistipes sp. | reverse complement strand
TGTTTGATTGAACTTCCGTCTCCGTTCAAACCTGCGGTTTTATTTGTAGGGGCGAACATTGTTCGCCCGTATTGTTTGCACATCCTCGGGAGGGGATGGAACCCATTCCCTGCAAACATATCAATTATTTTGCAGTGTTGGCTACAATTCGAAGAAGGTGAACAAAGAACACCAACTAACTATCAATGACGATGGGCGCATACTTAAAAATGCTTGGGAGTGGATTGCCAACGAGCCCGACATAACCCAAGCAAAGATTGTGGAACGCTTACGAGCGCGAGGGCTGGATATTAAGAAACAACGCCTATCAGAGTGTTTGCGAAATCCGTTCTATTGCGGGCGATTGGAGCATAAGTTCCTCAACGGCAATGTTATCAAAGGCAAGCAGGAGAAATTAATTTCCGAGGCGTTGTTTGATAGGGTGCAACAAATTCTTGACGGTAATCACGGCGGATATGAACAATCCGCCATTACCCCTCAATTCCCATTGAAAGGACATATCTATTACAACGGTCATATGCTGACGGGCTACACGGTCAAAAAGAAGAATCTGGACTATTATAAATATAGTGGTAAGGATGGCTCGGTCAATGTATCGGCGAAAGAACTACACGCAAAGTATTCCGAACTGCTCGACCGTTTCAATGTGCCTATGGAACTTATCCCAACGCTGGTTGAGGTGTTGAAGCAAAAGTTTGCCGAGAAGGAGAACACGCAGGAAGACGACATCAATGCAGTAAAGAAGCGTCTGGCAACTATCAATACCCATATTAAGACGGCTAAAAGGAACTTCGCAATTGGCAAAGTTGATGAAGATGTTTACAGCGATGCCATTGCCGATTTGGAGGCTGAAAAACGCGCTACAGAGGCGGAGTTGGAAAAAATCTCGGTGAACCTCTCGAACCTTGCATCTTACATTGAGAACGCAATCAGAATTGCTTGTAATTTAAGCAGTTATTGGAATATGGGCGACTTTGAAACCAGCCAAAAGATACAAAAAATGGTCTTTCCTAATGGGGTTAGATGGGACAAAGAAAATAGGGCTTATCTAACCGACTTCGGAAATTTGTTCTTTGATTTAATGCTCAGTGTATCAAATACTTATAAAAATGAAACCGCACAAAAAAAGGACGAATCTTGCGATTTGTCCTCTTTAGTAGCGGGGGGAGGACTCGAACCTCCGACCTCCGGGTTATGAGCCCGACGAGCTGCCAACTGCTCTACCCCGCGATGTATCTTATAATGGGCTATGCCCTATTATCCGTTTTGCGTGGTGCAAAGGTATGAAAAAAAATCTACCTTTGCAAATATTATTAGGCTTTTTTGCGTCGCAAATAGCTAACCTTCTGACAATCACCTCAAATTTTGTGCCACGACTTCTGAGAGATCCATCACCTGTCGCTTCGATCCGCGAGTTATCGCTCTCTTGCACTGCGGGCAGGCCGTAACCACGATGTCGGCACCCGTCGAGTCCAGCTCCTCGGCAACTTTGCTGGCGATGGTAAACTGCTGTCGATCATTGATGGCTGTATTTGCCACAGACGATCCACAACAGAAGGCGTTGCGGCGGTTATGCGCAGGCTCAAGCAACTGACCAACGGCCTCTATCACAGCACGCGGCTCGTCATAGATACCACTACCACGTCCGAGTTCACAGGGGTCGTGATAGGTAAATCGCTGCTCGGCCGAGTAACCTATGTGGAGTCGTCCCTGGCGTATCAGTCGCAGGATATACTCCGAGTGGTGCAGCACCTCAATACCCTCGAGGTTGTACTCCTCCTTGAATATACGCAGGCAGATCGGGCACGATGTAACGAGCGTGGTGATATTGTGCTTGGCGAAGAGAGCCTTATTGAAATCGACCATCTTCTGTGCCGAGTCCGTCTCGCCCGACAGACGCAACGGACGACCACAGCAGACGCCACCCTCCTTGTCGGCCCACCACACGCGCTCGCGAGCAGCGCCGAAGATACGCTGCATCGAAGTGAGCGTATTGGGCGTGAGCAGAGTCATACAGCCAGCGAAGTAACCCACCTTGCCCTCGCCCTCGGAGCGGTCGAGTCCGCGCAGGTAGTTGTAACGGCCCTCATTGGGAATATTACGCATAGAGGTACGCGAGTTCTGACGCAGGGAGTTGAGGTTGATTCCTACAGGACATATCTGCTCGCAACGGCCACACATCAGGCAGTTGTTAGCGATCTTCTGCTGGAGCATATTGTAGCGACGATCGCGCAGGAAATAGACCGACTGTACGTCGTTGATGCCGAGTTGCAGCTGCAACTGGCAGGGGTCGATACAGATACCGCATCGCGAGCAGGCCTCGACCTCGAAGTTGTCGTACGACTTCTCCATAATCTCAGGGTGCAGACGATAGTGGCGCAGGAAGATGAGCGGAATCTCCGTAAAGATGTGCATATAACGCGAGAACGGCATCGCCACGAAGAACGTGCCCAGCGCAATGGAGTAAAGCCACCAGATGGGCTCGTAGGCCATTTGGAGGGCATCAATGCTGATTGTTCGTGCCAACAGTGAGCCCAATCCACCCGTCAGGAAGCCTCCGCCACCATAGATTGCAGCCGTGATGCTCTCGGCAACGAGTCGCGTGGGGAAGATGAACCACAGGGCCGAGAGTGCCACGCGGTCGAAGAAGATGTGCTTGGTTGTACGTTTCATACCCATCATACGCGAGCGCACGCGCTTTGTCCACGCCAACGTCACACCCGAGAGCACGAATAGCAGCAACACGTCCATCGCAAAGTCAAACATCGGCTTATGCTCCGTGATACCATTCAGCGGCACGAAGTATTTGAAAAAGACGTGTCCTTGCAACGGCACCCACTCAAAGCCGAGGTAGGCAACGGTCTCGATCCAACCCACCGCGATTAGCAGGAACCAGCCGAAGGCCAGACTCATATGCATATATCCGAGCAGAGGATTCACGCGAAAAATGCGGCGGTGGAGCAACGATTCGCACACCACCTCCCACACGGCCGCTATCGTGCGCGTCGAAAATAGTCCCTTGACGATGAGTTTAAGGTCGCTCTTGGGCAGATCGCGCAACCACGATACATATTTTATTATCACCACAGCCGCTAAAAAGAACGTGCCGATGATGAAGGGAATACAGAATTGGGCGTAAAAGGTCATATCAGAAATCTCCAAGTTTACGTTTGATCAACATCACCACACCGCGCGTATTGATTCCGCGCGGACACAGCATACGGCACTTGCCACAGAGCATACACTTGTTAAGCTCCTCGTACACGCCCTGATACTCGCCTCGACGCACCTGCGTATGCACCTTGCGGAAGTTGAAATCCGTCAGGTTGCCGGCCGTGCAGGTTGCCGTGCAGGTGCCGCAACCGATGCAGGTCTGCAACTCGGGCATCTCGCGCAGAATCTCGTTACTCTTGCGCAGATTGTTGCGATCGATGTCGATCGTGCGGGGTTTATTTATTGAAAATCCGAAGTTTATCATCTCAAAAGTCTGCCTATCAGTTTATCTTCTGTTGAGCCACTCCACAACGGCGTGCGCTGCCGAGGTAGCCTCATTGATTGATTCGCCAACGTTCTTGGGAGCTGTAACAGCGCCGGCATAGAAGATGCCGCCCACGTTGCTCTCCACGTTGTGCAGGAACGAGTCGCGCGGCTGCATAAAACCGCTCTCCTGGCACTTGAGGTTGCACTCCGTCGTGAGTCCCTCGTTGATCCTGCCTGCGCGCATACCCACAAGCAACACCAGCATATCGATACCCATCTTCAGCGGGCGGCCCGTCAGTGTATCCTCGGCCTTGATTTGCAGACGGCCATCGATGGTGGGGCTCACCTCCGAGATGCGGCCACGCACGAAGTGTACGTTGTAGCGTTGCTGTGCCTCACGATACATCTCCTCATAGCCCGGGCCGAACATACGAATATCCATATAGAAGTTAAAGACATCGGCCTCGGGGAAGAGCACCTTCAGCTCGATAGCCTGCTTCACGCCCGTCACGCAGCACACCTTCGAGCAGTGACGCTGATTGACCTTCTCGTCACGCGAGCCTACGCAGTGCAGGATAGCGATGCGGCGCGGCTTGCCACCACCCGCGAGGCGCACCTCACCGCGATTGAACATCTGCTCCAGATCGGCCGAGGTGATGACGTTGTCGTAGATGCCGTAGCCGTACTCCTCCTTGACGTGGGCGTCGAAAAGATCAAATCCCGTAGCCACGACCACAGCATCGCACTCCAACTGCTCGCCCGATGAGAGCGTAACACACTTGGGGCTAACCTTCGTGGCCTCGCAGCCTGTCTTGATGGTAAGGTTGGGCGAGAGCTTTAGCTGGTTGCGAATCTCACTCAGCACCTCATCGGCAGGGGTGAACGTGGGGAAGAGCTTGTGCCACTGGCGCAACTTGCCACCCGTGTCAGCCTCCTTCTCGAGAATCGTAACAGCCACGCCCTGACGCAGCAGCTCACGGGCACATTGCATTCCGGCGATACCGCCGCCGATAACTATAACGTGTTTCATACTATCTTCTGATCTTATAAAGTGTATCTTCTGAACAACTGTTTACGATGGCACGCTCGGGACGTCCGAGGAACTTGCCGTTAGGTCCCAGATATTTGGCCGAGGGGTCGTACTCTACGCCCAATTTGTCGAGCAGAGGCTCGACATCGACCTGATGCATCTGCATACCCAACTCCCACGGATCGTAACCCAGCACCAGACCTGCCATCTCCTCATAGGTCAACACCGGAATACCCTTACCATTGGCGCCAAAGGTAACACCCTCCATCGCAGCTATGGCATACTGCCACTTATCGAGGAACATCGAGCATCCCGGGCAGTTGGCAACGATAAAGTCGGGCTTGTATGGAGCCATACTCTCCAGCTTCTTGTGCGAGTTGGCAACCGAGTAGCCGCGATTGGCCTGCACCAAATAGTTGCGGAAGCCGAAACCACAGCAGTGGCGACGCTCGGGGTAATCGACAACCTCGCCGCCCCACGACTCCACCATACCGGCCAGAACGTACGGGAACTCCGACCCGCCCACACCCTTCTTGGGGAAAATCTTGGCGTAGTGGCAGCCAATATGCTCGACAACACGCAGAGGCTCACCCGTATGCACATTCACGAGCTTGCGCACGGCCTTGCGGGCGATCTCCTCGCGGTGGTGGAAGATCACATCCGATGTGTGGGCCAGATTCTTAGGCTTGGCGAACTCGCGACCTGTGGCTTTGTAGAGGTTCTCGCGTGTGCGCTCCTCAGTCTCTGGGAACTCCTCCCAGGTGTTCAGTAGCTCGGTGTAGATACCGAACGAAGTGATGCACGACGAGGTGAAGTTCTCATATCCCGCCTCGTTCATCAGCGCAAACTGACGCGCCACGACGGTCATAATAGTCTCCAAAGGCACCACGTCGGAGTGGTAGCCGATACCCGTGCAGGAGGTATGAAGGGGATCGTCGAAGATGTCACGTCCCAAATCCTTACCCAAGATGTCGAGAAAGACCTTCTCGCTGCCGGGGAAGAAGTTCTGGCGGATGCACGAACGAGCATAGTAGTAATGGTCGTCGGCAATATCTTTCTGGTATTCGGTCCAGCTTGATCGTTTCATAGTCTAATAATGCTCGTTTGAATTGCGGGTGTAAATCTCCATAAAGTACTCTTCGTCAGCACCATCGAAGCCCATTTCGCGGGCCTTGCGGTCGGAGTGCTGCTCGATCGTGTCGAAGAACTCCTTGCCGCCCGTAACCTCGAATATCTTGTGAATCTCCTCCATCGTCTCGTCGCTACATTTACGCAACGCTCCGGCACCCTCCTTGCCGTAGCAGGGGGTGAATTGGGCATAGACCTGCTCATCGTTGTCGATGATCCACTTCCACACGGTGCCCTGTTCGGGATGGAGTTCGGGACGGATATTACGAGGCGTAAGGCAGTAGCCCGTACGCAGAATATTATCGCCAATGGCGCGCTTGAGGGCCAGCTGCTGGCGGCCCTTCTCGCTCTCGACAAAGAAGCCTAACTTCTGCGACAGAGTGCGCAGAGCCTGAATCACATACGCAGGCGTATTGCCTCGCGGACAGCGCGGGCGGCACGACATACACTCGCCACAGTACCAGATGGTATCGCCCTTGAGCAGCTCCTCGATAGCCTCGTCATCGCGTGTCTGCACGATGCTCACTATCTGGCGGGGATCGTAGTTATAGAATGCTGCTGCGGGGCATACACCCGTACATACGCCGCAGTTCATACAGGCCGTAAGACCCTCACGCAGACGCACATCCTCGAGCAGCATATCGAAATATTTTGCCATAAAAAAAGTAACTTTGCTTTGCGGCAAAGTTACTCCTTATATTTGACATAAATGGTAGTATAAATACCTATTTTGTTCTATTTCTACTTGCGCTCATACATCTCGAATGCGAAGGGATAGGGATACTTTTCGCCGCACTCAAACGCCTCGCGCTGCTTCAGTTCCCACTCCGTTTCGTCCCACTCAGGGAACGACGTATCGCCCTCGTAGTCGTGGCCAACGCGCGTGAGATAGAAGCGGTCGGCAATATTCAACGCCAGGGCATAGATCTGCGCACCGCCAATCACAAATACTTCCTCCTCGGCCGGAAACAGCGCTACAGCCTCCTCCAGGGAGCGCACGACGGTACAGCCTTCAATTGAGTCGATGGTACGGCTGATAACTACATTTGTGCGGTTGGGCAGCGGGCGGCCGAGCGACTCGAAAGTCTTGCGGCCCATAATGACGGGATGGCCCGAAGTGGTGCGCTTGAAGAAGCGCAGATCCTCCGAAATGTGCCATAGCAACGAGTTCTTATCGCCAATTACGCCATTTGCGGCGACGGCTACAATGATACTTACCATAAGTGTTTATGTTAGAACGACATCGGTGCCTTGATTGCAGGGTGCGGGTCGTAACCCTCAAGCATAAAGTCCTCGTACTTAAAGTCGAAAACCGATTTTACATCGGGGTTAAGACGCATCGTCGGGAGCTGACGCGGCTCACGCGAGAGTTGCTCAGCGACCTGATCCATATGGTTGAGGTAGAGGTGTGTATCACCCAGCGTATGGACAAATTCACCCGCCTCGAGGCCACACTCCTGCGCGATCATCATCGTCAGCAGGGCGTACGAAGCGATATTGAACGGCACGCCGAGGAACGTATCGGCGCTACGCTGGTAGAGCTGGCACGAGAGCCTACCCTCGGCAACATAGAATTGGAACAGAACGTGGCACGGCGGCAGAGCCATATCCTCGACCTCGGCTACGTTCCACGCCGAGACAATCATACGGCGCGAGTTGGGGTTATGTTTGATGGTGTCGATCACCTGACGAATCTGGTCGATAGCACCGCCGTCCGGACGTGGCCAGCTACGCCACTGATAGCCATAGACGTGGTTAAGATCGCCATAGGCATAGCCCTCGATGGGCGATGGCGTCTGCTGCTGCGCTGCTGCGAGGAACTCCTCGTGCGTAAGCGGCTCCACACCCGCCTTGGCACACAGCTCACCGTAGTAGCGGTAGGCATCGTTATCCCAGATGTGGACTCCGTTATCTACAAGATACTTGATATTGGTATCGCCTGCCAAAAACCACAGCAGCTCGTGGATGATTCCCTTCAGGAATACGCGCTTGGTGGTGAGCAGGGGAAAGCCCTCGCTCAAATCAAATCGCATCTGATGGCCAAACACGCTGCGTGTGCCCGTGCCTGTGCGATCACCCTTTACCACGCCTTCGCGTGAGATTCTTCTAAGCAGGTCGAGATATTGTTTCATATTTAGAATTTTTTCAGGGTAAATTCACCCTTTTCGTTGAGTGCGGCATACGTCACCTCGCCCTCCCAGTTGCTGAGGAAGAGGATTCGCATATCCTGCTTTGTTACCTCATACGTTTAGTGCTTATGGCCGAAGACAACATAGTCGGTCGATGGGTTGCGGCTTTTATATTCGTCAGCATACTCCACCATAAAATCGAGCGACTCGGGTGTAATCACATCTTTCAAGTGCGACAGACGCGACTTCTCGCTCCACCAGCGACCAAAGCGCATCGCCAAGTCGGGATGTACCAGCCACGAAAAGAGTTTGCGAAGGGTCTTCGAGCGAAAACCCGAGTTCATCAGCCGAAGCATCG
>JAFOEH010000008.1 GCA_017380275.1 Alistipes sp. | reverse complement strand
GGTGAGCCGCCGCAGCAATACCAATAAAGACGATGGGGAACCAATATGAGTAGCCCGACAGCGGCTGTGCCAGAAGCGCCAGAAGCGGGAAGAAGGCGAAAATCAACATCGCACGCATACGGCCTGCATAGGGGTTCATCTTATACTTCTCGACAAAAATTGTCGGCAGATATCCGCCCAGCACCGAGATCATCACAATCAGATAGAGGACACCGAGCGCCAGCTGGAACTCGAAGCTCGTCGATGACATTCCGCAGGCATTCTTCAGATACGACGGCATCCAGAACAGATAGAACCACCACACGCCATCGGCAATGGCCTTACCCGAGATGAAGGCCCACGTCTGACGATAACCGAAGCACTGCCAGAGCGACACCTTAGGCTGTGAAGCGCGCTCGGCGGCATCACGCTCGGCGGCGGCACGCTCCTCGTCGCTATCGGAGTTGATATACTCCAGCTCAGCAGCATTCACTGCAGGATTCTGGTCGGGCTTCTTGTACATAAACTGCCAAAATCCCATCCAGATGAAACCAAGCGCACCGATGATAATAAAGGCCGCCTCCCAGCCAAACTTGGCCGCAAGGGTGGGGATTGTAAAGGGAGCCAACAGAGCGCCGATGGTAGTTCCGGCGTTGAAGATACTTGTTGCATAGGCGCGATCCTTCTTGGGGAAGTACTCGGCCGTGGCCTTGATGGCAGCGGGGAAGTTACCCGCCTCACCGATGGCCAAAACGCATCGAGCCATAATAAACAAGGTGAGCGAAATGTTGGCAATACGAGCCACCAAATCGACATTGTCGATGGCCGCACGCAACGCCTCGGCATCGGGCAGGCCAACGGCCCACTCGGTAGCCACGCCACACAGCGCGTGAACACACGCACCAATCGACCAGATGAAGATGCTCCACATATAGCCGCGCTTGGTGTCGAGTCGATCGACGATGCGGCCGGCGAACAACATTCCGATGGCATAGACCAGCGAGAAGATACCCGTCACAAGGCCGTAGTGGGCATTGGTCCAGTGGAACTCGGGGCGGATGAAATCCTCCCACGTCAAAGAGAGCACCTGACGGTCCAGATAGTTGATCGTCGTTGCGAAGAAGAGCAACGAGCAGATTACCCAACGATAGGATGTTGGTTTGTTGGTAGTTTTATCGGTCATAATCACAACTGTTTTTCTAATATTTACCTTGCCGCAGCTATGTAGGCCAACGCCTCACGGCACTTATCGGCGATAGCCCCCCACTGCTTGGATGCAATCACCTCCTTGGGGAAGAGCTTCGAGCCCATTCCCACCACAGTAACACCCGCCTTGAACCACGCACTGAGATTATCGGCCTCTGGCTCAACGGCTCCCGTAGCCATAATCATCGACCACGGCATCGGCGCCAGCACATTCTTCACGAACGACGGACCGCCGACATTTCCCGCAGGGAATATCTTAACCAGGTCGCAGCCAGCCTCCTGCGCTGCGCCAATCTCAGTCACCGAGCCACAGCCGGGCGTGTAGGGTATGCAGCGACGGTTGCACAGGCGCGCCACCTCCGCATTAAAGAGCGGGCCCACCACGAAGTTAGCTCCCAGCTGGATGTAGAGCGCAGCCGTAGGTGCATCCACAACGCTACCCACGCCAAGCACCATCTCGGGACACTCCTTAGCCACGAATCGGCTCAACTGCGCAAAAATCTCGTGGGCAAAATCGCCACGATTAGTGAACTCGAAGGCGCGAACGCCACCCTCGTAACACGCCTTTACGACCTGCTGTGCCACCTCCACATCGGAGTGGTAAAATACGGGCACCATACCCGTGAGCTTCATCACCTGAAGCACCTCTATTTTTGAAAATCGTGCCATACCTTAAAATGCAAAATTCAAAATGTAGAATTCAAAATTATCTTGATACGCGGCCTGAGCCGTCGCCTCGCATCAGGTTCTCCACTTCGGCAACCGTCACCAAATTAAAGTCGCCATAAATCGTATGCTTGAGCGCCGAAGCCGCCACCGCAAAGCGCAGTGCGCGCTCATCGTCGCCCGCAAACTCGCGCAAGCCATAAATCAAGCCGCCCATAAACGAGTCGCCTCCGCCCACGCGGTCAACAATATGTGTGATGTCGTATCGGGGCGAAGAGTACAATCGCTCACCGTCGTAGAGCACACCGCCCCAGGTGTTGTGGTTGGCATTGATCGAGCCACGCAGGGTGATGATAACCTTTTTGGCACGGGGGAAGCGCTCAACGAGCTGTCGGCAGACACTCTCAAAGGCCGCCTGCTCGACCTTACCCTCGGTAGCGGCCACATCGAAGCCCTCGGGCTTGATGCCAAAGACCTTCTCGGCATCCTCCTCATTACCCAGAATCACGTCGCAGCACTCCACCAGCGCAGGCATAACCTCGCCTGCCGTCTTGCCATACTTCCAGAGGTTCTTGCGGAAATTCAAATCACACGACACGGTAACGCCCATTCGGTTTGCCACTCGGCAAGCCTCCAGGCATACCTCCGCCGCCGAAGCACTGATGGCGGGGGTGATACCCGTCCAATGGAACCAGTCGGCATCGGCAAAAACACTCTCCCAATCGATCATACCCGGCTCGATGGTCGAAATCGAGGAGTGGGCACGGTCGTAAACCACCTTGCTCGGACGTGCCACAGCACCCGTCTCGAGGAAGTAGATGCCGAGGCGCTCGCCACCGTAAACGATATTATTTACACCCACGCCATAGCGACGAAGCTCGCCCACGCACGCTGCCGCGATGTCGTTCTGCGGAAGGCGCGTGACGAAATCGACCTCAACGCCATAGTTGGCCAGCGACACGGCCACGTTTGCCTCGCCACCGCCGAAGGTGGCTGTCAGCTCTTTAGCCTGCGAGAAGCGCAGGTAGTCGGGAGTTGCAAGGCGCAACATTATCTCTCCGAAAGTTACTACTTTGCTCATTGATATAATGGTTGTTTTAGGTTATACGTTAATGGTTCGGGGCGCACCCTTTGAGGCATACTCTGCAGCAGCGCAAGAGCATACATATAGATACCCTTTACAAAGCTACACAAAAAAAATTAAATTTGGAACATTTCTCCACGGCCATTACTTCTCGCCCTCGCGAATGAGTGTGCACATACGCTCGCGGGCACGATGGATCTGAGTCTTGACCGTACCCATCGGCAAGTGCAGCTTCTCGGCAATCTCATCGTAGGAGTAATCCTCCAGAAAACGCATCTTGAAAAGCTGACGATACTGCGACGGCAGGCACTCGATATAGTGCTCAATCTGAGTGCGTTGCTGCATACTGATAAGACTCTCCTCGGGCGAGGGAGTGCTGGCCGCGGGGGCCGAAAACTTATCGTCGATCGAGAGATCCTCCTGGCGGCGACGCTCGAAGTCGATGTGGGTATTGCGTGCAATGGTATAGACCCACTGCCCGAAGGTGTAGTCGGCCGAGTAGCGGTGCAGATTGACATAGACCTTGATGAAGGTCTCCTGCAACAAATCCTCCGTATCCTCCACCGAGGTCGAGCGTTGCAGGAACAGACGACGTATGGCATCACCATATCTGTTGAACAGATACTCGAAGGCCATATCATCACCCGAAAGCGAGAGTTCGACCAGACGGCGGTCGTCGGCGATTATGTATTCGGCTATTTCCAAGCTGTGGAATCCTTACGCATCATAGCCAAACGCAAACAGATGACCATCAGCGGATTAATCAAATCGAAAAGAAAGTATCGAAGCACCACGCCACGCTCGCCCACGCGCTTTGCAACAGAGCTCACACGCGCCACCACAACGGCATAGCGAATAAGTAGCAGCAACGCCGCCACAGCCTTGAACTCAAGCGGCATAAAGACAAGCGCTGTCACGGTCGTAAGGAAGAAGAGCATCTGGCTGCCCACGTCCCACTCCATAGCATTGCGGGCTCCGATGGGATAGAATCGGTAGGCCTCGGCATAGTGATGCAGGTGCGAGAGCCACCATTTAAGGCCACCCCACTGACGCTCGACCATCGTACCCTTCGGGATCAGCACCACGCTCACGTTGTCGAGAGTCGATATGCGCTGGATGAAGAGGTCGTTCTCGCCGATATTCATATTGAGATGGGTGAAACCCTTGACACCGAAGTAGAGCTCCTTCGTGAAACCTAAATTACAGCGCGATCCGCGATAGGTGCGGCCACTAACGGCGCGCGCAAGCCACGCCATAGAGATATGCAGGCGCGAGAGGCGGATAAGATAATTGACCAACCCCTTCTTGCGTTCGATAGCCGTATAGCCCAGCACCACGTCGCCACGCATAAAGGCCTTACCCATCATTGCCAGCCACTGCTCCGAGGCGGGCTCGGCATCGGTCGTGGTGAGCAGGATATGCTCGTGACGGGCCGACTTGATACCCACGTTGATGGCCATCTTGGTGGAGATGGGGAATCGGGGGTTGTACTGTATCTTGGTAACCAGCAGATTAGGGTAGTGAAGGCGCAATGCCAGGAGCTCCTCGTAGAAGTCGTTATCGGCACCCACATAGACCACAACAACCTCATACAAAGCCTGATACTGCTGCGAAAGAAGAGTGCGAAGACGCGTATCCAAATAGTCGTAATCCTCCGAGAAAAGAGGCACAACCACCGATACCGCAGGCTCCTGCTGAAGGTGTTTGCGACGGCGCGAGTTGCGGAAGCCAGCCACGCGGCCATAGATGACGATGTAGTAGTAGAGCTGAACGATGAATAGCACCAAAATCGCCACAGCGAGTGCCACCCCCTGCCACGAATAGTGCTGAACGATATAATCGATATATTGCATAAATTTCGGAATCAAATAGATTTGCAAATATACTCTTTTCGCCGCAAACGGCATAGTAAAAAAACTACTTTTTTAATGCAAAATGTAAAATGTAGAATTCAAAACGAGGAATTAAAAATAATTTTTGTATTTTTGTTTAATGGGAGGGGCGCGGCTCCGTCCCGATACATATTTGATAGACATTTTATTGTCGTAATCTTCCATTCTCAAACTTCGCAAATTTGAAACAAATCGAAGATTCGCAATCAGATGTCCACGTTGTCGTATATCTACCACTCGCGCTATGGCGCGATGTCTGCGATATACTCTCGGCGTGGGCT
>JAFOEH010000053.1 GCA_017380275.1 Alistipes sp. | reverse complement strand
GTACTCAATCTTGGCGTTGGTACGGGCCTAACGACCCTGTCACGCTGAGCAACATACGTCAGGCAGGTGCTACGGACATCGTTCACGCCCTGCACCACATCCCCAATGGCGAGGTGTGGCCCGTGGAGGAGATTCGCTCTCGACAGCAGATGGTGGCCGAGGCGGGCCTACGGTGGAGCGTGGTGGAGAGCGTTCCCGTTCACGAACACATCAAGACGCAGACGGGTGATTTCCAGCGATATATCGACAACTACAAGCAGTCGATTCGCAACCTTGCCGAGTGCGGCATCCACTGCATTACCTACAACTTTATGCCCGTGCTGGACTGGACTCGCACCGACCTTGCCTACGAGGTGGAGGATGGCTCGCGCGCCCTGCGCTTCGAGCGTGCGGCATTCGTGGCCTTCGACCTCTTCATCCTGAGGCGCCCGGGTGCCGAGGCGGAGTATTCGGCCGAGGAGCAGGCCAAGGCAAAGGCACGTTATGAGGCTATGACGGCCGAGGAGCGCGAGCGCCTCACGCGCAATATGATTGCCGGTCTGCCCGGCTCGGAGGAGAGCTTCACGGTTGAGCAGTTCCAGCAGGCGCTGGATCGCTACAAGGATATTGATGCCGAGCAGCTGCGCCAGAACCTGATCTACTTCCTCAGCGAGGTCTGCCCCGTGGCCGACGAGTGCTCATCGGAGATGGTGATCCACCCCGACGACCCCCCCTACCCGATCCTGGGACTGCCGCGCATTATGTCCACGGCCGAGGATTTCCGCCGCCTCATTGAGGCTGTGCCCAACCGTTCGAACGGATTATGCCTCTGCACGGGTTCGTTTGGCGTGAGAGGCGACAACGACCTGCCGGCGATGATGCGCGAGTTTGGCGAGCGTGTGGGGTTCGTTCACCTGCGCTCGACACGCCGCGACGAGGAGGGTAACTTCCAGGAGGATAACCACCTGGAGGGTGACGTGCCGATGTGGGATGTGATGTGCGCCCTGCTCGAGATTCAGCAGCGCTACGGCCGCTCGATACCGATGCGCCCCGACCACGGACACCAGATGTGCGACGATCTGGAGCGCCGCTCCAACCCCGGCTACTCGTGCTACGGACGTATGCGCGGTCTGGCCGAGCTACGCGGTCTGGAGATGGGTATTGCCCGCGCGCTGTTTGCCGAGAAGAAGAAATAGCGTATGGATTAGGCCATTTCAGACATTTTATATATTTTTGCGTGTGCTTATATGCATTTTATACTAATGGTCTGACCTTTTGCTCCTCTCGGCCTACCTTGCGGCCGTTGGCCGCATTAGCAGTTTCTGACCCACCCCCAACCCCCGCCTCAGGCAGGGGCTTTGGTCGCCGCTTTGGGCGGCTCCTTAAAAGGAGCAACCGATGGTTGTATAAAATTGGATATAATTTTTGCCCGCACGAAAACTAATAACACAAACTTATGATAAAGAAAATCTTTGTAGGCGCGCTGATGTGCCTCTCGTTCCTCACGGCACAGGCCGATGAGGGTATGTGGTTGCCGAGCCTGATCGGCTCACGCATCAAGGATATGCGAAGCAAGGGCTTCAAGCTCACGGCTGAGGATATCTATTCGGTAAACAAGGCATCTCTGAAGGATGCCGTTGTGCAGTTCGGTGGCGGCTGTACGGGCGAGTTCCTCTCGGCTGAGGGT
>JAFOEH010000052.1 GCA_017380275.1 Alistipes sp. | reverse complement strand
TTTGTAAAGTTTATTAATTAATATATCAGAGGAAGTACCAAAAAGATGGGAAATATAATTCTGGTAAATCCCACGTTAATCTTTTTGGCCTTTTCAAAACTGCACTAATTATATGGACGAATTTAATGAATTATTTGGAAAATGCCAAAAATGCTGAGGTTAAATGGTTTAACTGAAATTGGGAAGGCCTATCGGGTAGGATTTGGAATGTTGAGGATGATTGTACCACTTGTGATATATTAATTAATAAATCCGACATTTTTTCTCTCCTTCCCTCAAAAAAAATCGGGAACTCCACCGAGTTCCCGTCTTCTATTTCAATTTCATTACCATCGCCACATCGCGCTCTGCATCTCCCGTTCCGAGATCCATCCCCGACGAGAAATCCATCCCAAGCGACGGCTCGCCAAATCCCAGCCTACGGTAGAATCCCACAAGGCCCTCATCAGCAGGTATCACTGCCACAGCGTCATACCCCTGCTTGCGCGCTGCCTCCACAGCCTCGCCCACAAGCTTCGTCGCCACGCCTCGGCCGCGCCACTCCTTAGCCGTAGCTATGGCGTAGAGGTATGCTGTGCGCCCAACCTCGGTCTGTAGCTCCACCAGGTGCAGCATCGCCACCACAGCGCCCTGCTCCTTATGTATAAAGGTATTCTCCTCGGTCGAATGTTCTATCAGGAAGCGATCCACCCACTCGCGCTCATCGCCGAAGCACTCCATCCAGAGCGTGCGCCACTCACGCTGCTCGGCGCTTAACTCCTTGACGCTCACTTTCTCCTGCATACTTGTGGGGTGGTACGAGAGTTTCGAGCGACGCAGGCCCGTCAACCCCATATCCTCCTCGCGATTAACCCATCGAAAGCCCTTCTGCAGCAGGACATCGGCAAAGAGTCGGTTTATCATCGGGAAGATTCCCTCGTATTGTGCATCGGCCTTCTCGATGTGGGTACAGAAACACTCTTTGTTGAGGGGCGAGCCGTATGTAAAGGCGGCAACGTGGCCGTCGATAATTATCACTCGTCCCGTAATACCCAAATCATCGTAAGCCTCTAATACTCGCCTTATTGCGCTCTGCTCGCTTGTCTCGGAGCAGTCGGCCTCGCCACTCTTGCGACGCTGCCACCGACACTCCAATTTGAGACACTCCTCGAAGTGCTCCTCTCGGAGCTCCTCGAAGCTATAATCGTAGAGCGACTCAAATTTATTGACGTGGTTGCGCTTGGGCTGATACTTGCGTCCGCGAAGCGAGTGCAGATCCTCGAGCGAGTAGATGTAATCCTGATGGTCGCGGTTGTCGCAGGTGGCGTAGTCGGCCTCGTCGCGGCCCGTCATCTTCACCCATCTGCCGAACCACACCGCATCCTCGTAGCTCATCTCCAGAAGGCGCATCGGCTGACCGATTGAGCGGGCGAAGGAGTCAATTTGTGTCACAGCCTCGCGGAAGTTCTCCTCCCCCTTTGCTACGACCATATAGCCGTATTCGCCCTCAAGCTCATAACGTACGACAAGCGTCCCTGCCACCTCGGCCCACGAGGTCTGGTAGGTGGCCTGCCAGGCGTATAGATTTGTGAATGTATGGTCGCAGATCAGCGATCGGCTATTATTCAGAAGAAGCTTCTCGATGCGTGTGCGATCACTCTTCAGTATTGGCTGGAATTGAATCATTTACGATGTAATTTTTTTGCTCGATACGGCTGTAATAGCTCTGTATCAATGCTTTAATCTGGCGCTCTATGGCCTCGGTGTCTCTTGTCTGTCGCAGGTCGCGCTCGTGCATCACATCGCCAATCTCATACACGCCCGTTACCTGTTTCTCGTCGAAACGGATCAGATCCTTATGGGTGATGGCCTGAAATGCGTTGTTGTCATAGTTGATGGCGAAGGGCTCGTCGCTGTGCTCGCCGAAGATGTCGCGGCCAAAGGCGAAGTAGGGCTCGGTGTTGCCCATCAGGCCCAGGAGCGTAGGCATAATGTCAATTTGTGACACAACCTCGCGGTGCTCGCCAACCAATGCGCTATCGGGTGCGTACATAAAGCCAAATATGTGATAATCACCGGGTGAGCGGCGGAATACCTCGGTCATCTTCTCGCTCGAGACGTGGTCGGCCACGAATACGAAAATCGAATTGCGGAACCACTCCTCATCCTCGTGCGCGGCGAAGAACTTTCTGAACGCATCGTCAACATAACCAACGCATTTGTGGTTTGGCGTATGGCCTTTGGGGTATTTGCCCTCGTACTCCTCGGGAATCACGAACGGGTGGTGCGACGTGAGCGTAAACATCGTCGAAAAGAATGGTTGCTTCTGCTCCGCGAGGACCTCTCCCATATAGTTCAAAAATTTCTCGTCCCAGATGCCCCAGTAGCCGTCGAAGTCGCCCGTACCGTGCTCTTTCTCATACTCTTGGCGGCTGTATAGGTTCTCGATCCCCGTCTGGCGGGCATAGGCTCCGAAGCCCATTGAGCCGTGGTCTGAGCCGCAAAAGAACATCGTCTCATAGCCCTTATCCTTCAGTATCGCGGGTAGCGATCGCGTTTCGGCCATCGCCTGCGGCATAAGCACGAAGGGTGATTTGAACGATGGGATTGAGCTCCAGACGGCGGGTAGGGCTTGGATCGAGCGCTTGCCGTTGGCGTACATATTATAGAACGTATAGCTCTGACGCATAAGCGAATCGAGGAATGGCGTGTAACCCTTCTGCTTCTCGTTTTCGTACAGATCGGGGCGCAGCAGAGCCGAGTGCTCGGCCGAGAAACTCTCCATAATGAAGAGCACCACGTTGCGGCCCGTAAGCTCGGTTGCCGAGGTCTGCTCCGAGGGGAAGTGCTCGGGCGAGTAGATCGAGGCGAGAGTCTGGTCGTCGAAGTATTTTTCGTAATGAAGCTTGCCGCTTGATGATATGGTGCGAAGAATCGCAAAGGGGTTGCTCAGAATCATCGTCGCGCGTGCGTTGTCGGGCGTGTAGAGTGTTGCATTTGAAAGTGTTATCGGGCGTGTCATCTTCGTGAAGCCGCCTCTCACACCACCAATTGAGAGTCCGACCGCCACCGCCAAAACGAGTGTCGATACGGCGTAATACCACACCCCCGCAAAGATGTTCTCGATGCGTGCGCGACGGCGATAGCCCACTGCGAGCAGGGCGATAAGTGCGATACCTGCCAGCACGATATGCCAATTCTCGGTGGCGAATTTCAGCACGAGTTGCAGCGAGTTATCGTTCTCGGCAAAGAAGATTTCGTCGGCCGAGAAGCGCTTTTGCGTGTAGCGGAAGTAGATTGCATCTGCCATATTGATCGCCACGACGATGCCATTCACAACGACATAATACCAATACAAAACGCTCTGCCACCACCGCTTCTCGCGCAGGTGCAGGGGAATGAGCGCAAGCAGGATAAAGAGTGCGTTGGCGTAGAGGATCGAGACGGTGTCGAACTTCATCGAGCCGCACACAAGGCTCCACCACTCGGCCTCGGGCAGAGGGCCGATAAGAGCGCTATTGTAGAGGTAAAAGACAACGCGGCAGAGCATCAAGACGATGTATAGCAGGCAGATGCGCCACGCCGTAAGGAGGGTATGAGAGTGTAATAATTTCATCGTTACTCGTGGTGATAGGGTTCGTTGTGAAGAATCGTGAAGGCGCGATAGAGCTGCTCGGCGAAGATGGCTCGCACGATCTGGTGCGAGAAGGTCATCTTCGAGAGCGAGATCTTCTGGTCGGCGCGGGCATAGACCTCATCCGAAAAGCCGTACGGACCACCGATGACCAGCACGAGGCGTTTCACGCCGCTGAGCATACGCTTCTGCAGCCATTGGGCATACTCCATCGAGGTGTATTGCGCGCCGCGCTCGTCCATCAGCGTGAGGCAGTCGCCATCGCCCACAAGACGCAGGATGGCCTCGCCCTCGAGCTGTTTCTGGCGTGAGGGTGCCATATTGCGGGTGTTGCGAACGTCGGCGAGTGTGGTGATTGAGAAACGGCAGTAGCGGTTGATGCGCTTGGAGTACATCTCGATGAGCGCCTCGACCTCCTTGGAGTCGGTCTTGCCGACAACGATAAGTTCGATATTCATTGCCCTACAGCGTTACAACTCGGTCATATCGGTGTTCCACTCGCCCTCGGCACCGACGTAGAATACGGGACGGCGCTTCTCGACCGACTTAATCCATTCGTAAGCCTTGTACATATTATAGCCGTTGCCCGACTCGCCTCCCAGCGAGAAGGCAATCACGCACGAGTGGTTGCGCGAGCGATAGTACATCGACTTCACGCGCTGCAAATATTCGTCCACTAATTTGGGATCGTTGGCAGGCGTTCCGCCGATGGCGCGGTTGCTGCTGTTGGTGGGGGAGTTGATGTTGGCGCAGTCGATGACGAACATTCCCGCCTTGTCGCACATATCGTAGAACCACTTGGGCTGCGGATAGTCGGGGCAGAGGGTGTTGTAGCCACGCAGTTTGGCCTGCTCGATCTCCTTGTAGGTCTGCTCGCGGTCGGGCGTGGCGTTGAAGTGCTCGCGCTTCTGGATGTGGAGCACCTCGTCGAAACGGTAGAACTTGCCGTTGCGATACTCGGTCTTGCCGAAGCCAACCTTCAGGGGGATGTACTCCCACAACATTCCGTTGCGCTTGATGTAGATCATAACGTCGTAGAGCGGAGTCTTGCCATCGCCCCAGCGGAAGTCGTAGGCGTGGTAGATGTCGGGGTTGAACGAGAGGGTATCGATCGAGCGACCTGCAACCTGCATCTCATTGACGCTGTACTCCATCAATTTACCCTTCGGGTTATAGATGTCGAAGCCGACCTGGATGGTCTCCTCGAAGTTGAAGTCGTTGGCAACGATCACGTCCAACTTTAGCTTCGCATATTGGCGTGTGGTGTCGGGAACGAGCTGCAGATCGAAGTCGCGCACCGAGAGGCGGCGCTGAGCGAAGAAGTAACTATTCTCGAACTCCTTGAAATCCAACTGGAAGAGATTCTCCTGAAGCTGCGGGGTACGGCTCTGGCGAACGCCGAGCATCACCTCGTTGATACCCTGACGCATATAGGGCGAGAGCAGGAAGTCGGCCGGCGTGTAGGGATCTTCGATCTCGGCGATGGGCTCATTGTTGACAAAGAGCGTGTAGGCCATACCTACATTCTCGAGGTGGAAGAAGAGGTTGTAGTCGTTCATCGTGCCGTCCAGCTCGACCTTCTGGACGTAGCGGATCTCGCCGCCGGCGATGGCGATGCGCTCGGGCTTGAAGTCCGAATAACGGGCCGTCTCAGAGCGACGGTCGGCGGTGGCATCCTCGCGCTTGTCGTAGGTGAGAAACTCCGAGCGATAGACGCGCGGGCCCTGGGCGACTGATGAGAGCGTGCAGATGAGAGCTGCGGCTAAAAGTATGATTTTTTTCATATTGTGTTGCAAAATAATTGTCGTTGCGGATAAATTAACGTCTCTTTGGCCTTTGATGGTACAAAGTACCATTTGCAAAGGTACTTTTTTTTTGACAAATAGCAAATTATTGCGTACCTTTGTAGGTTGATAGGGCCACCGTAGGCCAGAGTTGTGAGATTATTTAGATTAATAAAACAGATAAACAATGAAAACGCTGAGAATTGCAGAGATTCTGAAATCGGGCGCCGTAGGCAGCGACATCGTCGTTAAGGGCTGGGTGCGCACCAAACGAGGTAACAAAAACGTAGCATTCATCGCACTGAATGATGGTTCGTGCGCAGGAAATATCCAGATCGTGGTGGATCTGGCAAATTTTGACGAGAATACCCTTAAGCTTATCACTACGGGCGCTTGTATCCGCGTGGATGGTAAGCTCGTAGAGTCGCCCGCATCGGGCCAGAGAGTGGAGGTGCAGGCTTCGGCTATCGAGATTTACGGCACGGCCGATCCCGAGACCTACCCCCTGCAGAAGAAGGGACACTCGCTTGAGTTCCTGCGCGACATCGCCTACCTGCGTCCCCGAACGAATACTTTCGGCGCTGTGTTGCGTATCCGTCACGCGATGGCGTATGCTATTCACAAGTATTTCAACGATAATGGCTTCTTCTATCTTCATACTCCCCTGATCACAGGTTCGGATTGTGAGGGTGCGGGTGCTATGTTCAACGTAACGACACTCGACATTGCCAATCCTCCCCGCACCGAGGAGGGTAAGGTTGATTATGCGCAGGATTTCTTCGGCAAGCCTTGTAACTTGACCGTATCGGGACAGCTGGAGGGTGAGCTGGGTGCTTTGTCGCTCGGTCGCATCTACACCTTCGGTCCTACGTTCCGTGCCGAGAACTCAAACACGCCTCGCCACTTGGCCGAGTTCTGGATGATTGAGCCCGAGATGGCGTTCTACGAGCTGGAGGATAATATGGAGCTGGCGGAGGATTTCCTCAAGTACCTGATCCGCTATGCACTCGAGAACTGCCGCGAGGATCTGGAGTTTATGAACAAGATGTGGGATCCGGAGCTGATCGAGCGCCTGAATTTCGTGGTAAACAACGACTTCAAGCGTC
>JAFOEH010000051.1 GCA_017380275.1 Alistipes sp. | reverse complement strand
TTGCCGCCCACGCGCAGGAGACCGAGGATGATATGTACCGTTACAAGATCGATCGCTCAATCGAGCAGTCGCAGATGGTGCAGGGCGATACGTCGCTCTTCTACCGCACCCTTCGCCGCCGCGATCTATATGAGGACATCACCGCCTACCGCTTCTCCTTTGTTGAGACGGCCCGTCGTGGGTTCTACTACACCGATCGTGCCGCCTCTCTCGATGGCATCTCCCTGCGTCACGCCAACCTCTCCGTTCTGCGCCGTCTGGGCCTTAGCGAACGCGGTTACTCGGGCCTTTCGCACGATGCCACCTTCGTTGCCTCCGAGGCTGGTGCCGATGCCTTCTCTACGGGCGAGGGCGTACCACTCGATGGCGGCAGCGTGGCTCTCTTCTTCTCTGGTAAGGGCTATCTTGGAGGAGTGCGAGCTACGGTCAATTCTTTTATGCGCCGCGATTGGAGCCTCACGCTCCACGCAGCCGCTCGCGGTGGCGACGATCTTTACGTCAAGGGCGTGTTCAACAACTTTATAGATGGCGGTCTGCGCCTTGAGAAACAATTTCGCTCGGGCGCTTCATTTGCACTCGTTGCCGTAGCTACGATTGGCGAACGTGGTCTGCGCTCTGGCTCTACCGAGGAGGCCTTTACGCTTACGGGTGATAGGCTCTATAACCCCGCTTGGGGCTATCAGTCGGGGAGCGTCCGCACCTCGCGTCGTCGTGCCGATGCCGTGCCGTTTGTCTTGGCAACCTTCTCTACGCCTTTGGGCGATAGGAGCGACCTGAGAATCTCCGTCGGTGGCGATTATGGTACACGCGCCTACTCCTCACTCGGCTGGTACAACGCAATGACTCCTCGCCCCGACAATTATCGCTATCTGCCGAGCTACTTCACCCAGACCGATGTAGCCTCCGCCGTCAGTGATGCGTGGCGCCGAGGCGATGAGCGATATACACAGATCGATTGGGCGGAGCTCTATGCCCAAAACCGTATGTCGTCCGGCGGAGCGGTCTATGCTCTGGATGATAGGGTAGAGCGCATTGCCCGTGCGGAGGCAGTAGTGCAATTTAGCAGCCGCGTTGGCGATGGACTCACCCTTTACTACGGCCTTCGAGCCAGCCGTAACTCTTCGCGTAACTATAAGCGTCTGAGTGATTTGATGGGCGCGACACATCTGCGCGACATCGACCACTACCTTCTCGATGACGATAGCTTCTCTCGCCATCTTCGCAATAATCTGCGCCGCGAGAGCGATCTTGTTGCCGTGGGCGACCGCTTCTCCTATGATTACGATCTTGTCGAGCGCACGCTATCTGCCGAGGTGGGCCTGTCATACTCCGCAAATCGCTTGAGTCTCGATGCCTACGCCTCGATTGGCAATCATTGGATACATCGCAACGGCCACTTCGAGAAGGAGCTGTTTCCTGCCGAACAATCCTATGGACCGAGCCGCGAACTCCTCTTCCGCCCCTATACGCTGAAAGCATCCATCGGCTACGCCATTGCATCACGCCACCACCTCACGCTTCGTGCAATGATGGCCGAGCAAGCTGCCGAGGCGCGCAACCTCTTTCTTAATCCGCTCTATAACAACCTTACGGTCGATAATCCCACCACCGAGCGCCATATCGCTGCCGAATTCGATTACAGCTACTCCTCGCCCAATGCCGATCTTTCGCTTACGGCATATTACACTCTCGCGGAGAATGCCCGCCAAACCTATCGCGCCTACGACGATCTCTCGGCAACCTATGCCGACGTGGATATCTCCCGCCTCGGAGTGTTGCGCTATGGCGTTGAGGCAGCTGCCGAAGTGCGTTTCTCGCAGAATTGGCGAGCCTCCCTGTCGGCTTCGGCTGGCGAGTACCTCTACTCCGAAAATCCATTGGTCGCCATCTACGACGACGCGGATAATAGCCTCGTAGCTGCACCTTCGGAGAGCTTCGTAGGCGATTGCCACATCGGAGGTGCTCCGCAACTCACCGCTTCGGCCGAGATAACCTACCTCAATTATCGCGGTTGGATCTTCTCGCTTGGTGCTGAGGCGGCAGCTATGCGCTATGTC
>JAFOEH010000050.1 GCA_017380275.1 Alistipes sp. | reverse complement strand
TTGACGCCAGATTTATCAGCTTCTTCCTTATCGGAGCGCCGCTCGGAGCCATCATCCGCAAGGGCGGATTGGGTACGCCGATCGTAATTTCGGTCTTCTTCTTCGTCGTCTATTACATCATCACGCTGATGGGCGAGAAGGCCTCAACCGAAGGTGTCTGGAGTGCCGTTATGGGTATGTGGCTCTCCTCCATTGTCCTAACCCCCGTAGCTATCTACCTGATGATCAAGGCTACTAACGACTCGTCGCTACTCGACACCGATTGGTACTACGGCAAATATATGGCCCTGCGCGATCGCCTTGCGCCATACCTCAATCCCATCATCAGCCGCATAACCGGCTCGGCCGTTTGGCGTGCTTGTGCTAAGGCTTTGGGATCACTCAAACGTATTAGAAAACCCAAACAAGCATAAAAATGACAGGCAAGGATCTTCGTATTGTATTTATGGGTACGCCCGAATTTGCCGTAGCGTCGCTGCGTCGTCTTGTGGCCGATGGCTATAACATCGTGGCCGTCGTAACCACTCCCGACAAACCTGCTGGCCGAGGACAGAAACTCCACCAGAGCGACGTAAAGATTGCCGCTCAGGAGTTGGGTCTTCCAATCCTTCAGCCTGAGAAGTTGCGCGACGAGGAGTTCGTCAAGGCTATGCAGGAGCTCAATCCCGACCTGGGTATCGTCATTGCATTCCGTATGTTACCCGAGATTATCTGGGCTATGCCGAAGCTGGGCACATTCAACCTCCACGCTTCACTTCTGCCTCAGTACCGCGGTGCTGCGCCAATCAATTGGGCTATCATCAACGGTGAGAAGGAGACAGGCATTACCACATTCCTGCTCAACCACGAGATAGATAAAGGTGCAATCATCGGCCAAGCCGTTGAGCCTATTCTCCCCGAAGATAACATCGGCACGCTGTACGACAAGCTGATGACACGCGGCTGCGATTTGGTTGTCGATACTGTCGAGCGCATCGCTACGGGCAATTATACACCCATCGAGCAGATGCACATCGATGAGGCCACCCTGAAGCCCGCCCCCAAGATCTTCAAGGAGGATTGCCGCATCGACTGGTCGTGGGAGGGCGAGCGCATTGTCAATTTCGTGCGCGGTCTCTCGCCATATCCTGCGGCGTGGACAGCGATGTATCTCGATGGCGAAGAGAAAGGCTCAGCCAAGATTTTCCACGCGACGTTCACCCCGAAGGAGCATAACGAGCCTGCGGGCACGATCCGCACCGACGCGAAGGGCACGCTCGAGGTAGCCTGCGCCGACGGCTGGATTCTAATCCACGAGCTCCAAGTTGCCGGCAAGCGCCGTATGGCGGCCCGCGACCTGCTGTTAGGATTTAGAAATATCGAGGATTATACGATGTAAATACAAAAGTCTGCTCTTAATTTGAGCAGACTTTTTTATATCCGCCAAGCATCCCAAATATTTTAAGTATTTTGTTTTGCAAAGTAGTGAAAAGTTTTGTACATTTGCCTCACAAAACTTAACTATTACAACTATGAAAGCACTAAAGCACTTTGCAATCACACTCTTAGCCGCAATCGGCCTATTAGTCTTGGCCATTCTGCTCTCCGTTACAATCTTTAGAGATGAGCTAGCAAACTATCTATCCCGATCAAATCAAACCCAAATCCAGACATACTACATAGCGGACATTCCCGTCGAACCCGAAAACTTTGCCGAAGATTTCGAGAGCATACATCATCAGGTAGTAGAGAATTGCTCGCTTTACAAGCAGAAAGGGTATGACATCGACTCCATCTACACCACATACGCCAACCGCATAGGGAGCAGCGCACGGTCAAAAACCGATTACGGGATGATGCTATGTGAGTATTTTGCCGCCCTACGCATAGGACACGCCGGCGTCCATTTTAATTTTTATTCGGCGGAATATCACCCAACAATCGTAGAGGATAGGGTATTCATCACCAACCCAAGTGAGCACCTCATAGATTGCGGCTTCCGCAATAACGACGAAATAATCACCATCAACAACACCCCGACCCAGCAATACGTCAAGGACAGACTAAAATACACATCCGCATCGACCGACGAGTACCGATTAATCCGTACCCAGAGCGGTATATTCGCCTCACAAACAGACTCAACGATCACTTGCGGCATCCGCAGAGGCGATGACGTTCTCACCCTCCGCTTACCTCTAAACTGCTCTCCACAAGAGCCCCAACCACAAGCGCACTAT
>JAFOEH010000049.1 GCA_017380275.1 Alistipes sp. | reverse complement strand
TCTATCGACTGGCTGGAGCAGCACCTGCAGCAGTATAAGGGTACGGTTATCGCCGTTACTCACGACCGCTACTTCCTTGATAATGTAGCAGGTTGGATTCTTGAGCTCGACCGTGGCGAGGGTATCCCCTGGAAGGGTAACTACTCGGGCTGGCTCGATCAGAAGACCAAGCGCTTGGCAATGGAGGAGAAGCAGGAGTCGAAGCGTCGCAAGACTCTGGAGCGCGAGCTTGAGTGGGTGCGTATGTCACCCTCTGGCCGTCGTGCCAAGAGCAAGGCTCGTCTGTCGGCATACGACAAGATGATGAACGAGGATGTAAAGCAGAAGGAGGAGAAGCTCGAGATCTTCATCCCCAACGGTCCCCGCTTGGGCGATGTAGTGATCGAGGCACACGATGTGAAGAAGGTCTTTGGCGAGCGCATCCTCTACGAGGGATTGAACTTCTCGCTGCCCCCCGCAGGTATTGTGGGTGTTATCGGTCCCAATGGAACGGGTAAGACTACGCTGTTCCGTATGATTATGGGCCTCGAGCAGCCTACCGATGGAACGTTCACCGTTGGCCAGACCGTTAAGCTCGCATACGTCGACCAGCAGCACAAGTCGATCGATCCCGAGAAGACCGTATATGAGGTAATCTCACAGAACTCAGATCTCATCACGCTTGGCAACCGCCAGATCCCCTCTCGCGCCTACGTTGCACGTTTCAACTTCAGCGGTGCCGATCAGGAGAAGAAGTGCGGTATGCTGTCGGGTGGTGAGCGCAACCGCCTACACTTGGCCTTGGCGCTGAAGGAGGAGGGTAACGTACTGCTTCTGGATGAGCCTACCAACGATATCGATGTAAACACTCTTCGCGCATTGGAGGAGGGTCTGGAGAACTTCGCAGGTTGCGCCGTAGTTATCTCGCACGACCGCTGGTTCTTGGACCGTATCGCTACACACATCCTTTCATTCGAGGGCGACTCGAAGGTTGTATTCTACGAGGGCTCATATTCGGAGTATGAGGAGTGGAAGAAGTCTCAGGGCGAAGATACCACCCCTAAGCGTGTGAAGTATAAGAAATTGATAGAGTAAATTTAGTGACTATGAAGATTCGGAATCTGCTTTATATTTTAGCTTCCGTTTTTACGTTATTGACCTTTATTTCGGCTGAGGCCTGTACCTCTGCCGTGATATCTGGTCGTGCCACAAAGTCAGGGCGCCCATTGTTGTGGAAACATCGTGACACGAGTGCAGAATGGAATCATATCGAGCATATGCAAGGCAAACGTTTTGCTTTTAGCGGCTTGGTTAACTCCACTGACCCTGAGCGTAAGGAGGTGTGGGCTGGTGCTAATGAGTGCGGCTTTGCTATCATGAACACAGCCTCATATAATATGAAGCCAGACTCATTGAAATATCTTCCAGAACGCGAGGGCGAGGTTATGAAACAAGTCCTCGGAGAGTGTGCTACGGTGGCAGAATTTGAGGAGTTCTTGAAGAATATGCCTCAGCCTCGTGCATTAGAGACCAACTTCGGCGTTATTGATGCTGAGGGCGGTGCGGCATATTTTGAGGTATGGGATTATGGTTACACAAAGTATGATGCCAACGATACCGCAAACTACCCTAACGGTTATATCATCCGTTCTAACTATTCTTTCTCGGGGCGTCAGGACGAAGGTATGGGCTATATCCGCTATCAAAGTGCCGAGTATCTGTTCCATAATGCGTATG
>JAFOEH010000048.1 GCA_017380275.1 Alistipes sp. | reverse complement strand
TTCGCGGATCATATTTGTGCCGATCAGACCGAGCAGAACAAATGCGATCCAATGGTCGATGTTGGCCACGACGCTCGAAAACGTCGAACCGAGATAGTATCCGATAATGGGCATAAGTGCCTGAAAACCACCAAACCACACGCCCGCTTTGAGATAGTGGTTGGGTAGTGCTCGCTGCACCGAGAGTCCTTTGCCGATGGCCACAGCGAAGGCGTCCATCGAAACCCCGATTGCGATTATGAGTAGTTCGGTGTGTGACACGTTTGGTAAGTTTTTGTGATGACAAATATAGTGATCCGTTGCGAAAAAACCAAAATAATGGTTGGTCAAAAAGTCGGCGCTGAATGTATAAAAACAAAAAAGGAGCTGCATCACTGCATCTCCTTTCCTGCTCCTCAAGCAGGACTTGAACCTGCGACCCCCTGATTAACAGTCAGGTGCTCTAACCAACTGAGCTATTGAGGAATAATGAACCTTAAAACTACAAGTTAATTATGAAAAGTAACTTTTGTTTTGCGAGTGCAAAGATACGCCAAATTTTATTACCTCCAAACATTTTCGCAAAAAAAATCACAATTATTTGCAAAAAAATGTGTTTTTGCGCCAAAAACCCTATATTTGTAGTGTTATTATAAAATAGGTATGGCATTTTTAACGAAAAATATGGCTCTGCGAGTGGCTCTGACAGTGGTTGCGTGCTTTGTGGCGTTGAGCGTCGCGGCGCAGTCGTCGTTGCGATTCACTCGTTCGGTCCACGATTTCGGCACGATTCGCGAGACCGATGGCAAGGTGTCGTGCACATTCGAGTATGTCAATCGCGGTAAGCAGCCCGTGGTGATCGACCAGGTGAATGTGTCGTGTGGCTGTACCACGCCCGAATTTAGCCGCAAACCGATTCTGGCGGGTGAGCGTGGTCAGATGAAGATCACGTTCGATCCGGCTAACCGCGCGGGCGAATTTGCCAAGGAGATCACGGTCTTCACGGGTGGCCGTCGCTATCGCACCACGTTGCGCATTACGGGCAATGTCATCGCCCGCACCAAGACGGTCGAGGAGCTCTATCCGACGGCTGTGGGTGATTGCGGATTGAGAATAGATGCACGTTCGTTGCCGTTCAATTACGTGACGCAGAACGAGCGTAAGGTGTTGTATATTAATTATGTAAATACCTCTTCAAGACCTCTGAGCGTGCGCTTTGTGCAGACCACTGCAAGTGGATTCTTGCGCCACGACTTTCCGCAAACAATCGCAGCGGGAGCTAAGGGACGCGTGACGTTCAGCTACTCGGTACCGCGTTCGTCGGGTTATTTTGGCGAGCTGAACGATGTCTTCGAGTTGCAGGTCGAGGGCTGTCAAAGCGATGTGAGAATCTCGACCAATGGCTATGCCGTCGAGCGATTCGAAATTCCGAATAACGAACTCGCTCCGAAGGCTGAGTTCGATCGCCAGCTGCTTAAATTTGAAGATGTTACGAAGAGTGATAAACCCGTGAAGATCAGCGTACAACTGACCAATGCAGGTCACGAACCGCTCATTGTTCGCTCGGTAGCGCCGAGCCACGAGGCGATCACTTCGTCACTCGCTGCGGGGACGAAGATCGAGCCGTCGAAGAGTGTGGTGATGACCGTGCAGGTCGATCCGTCGAAGTTGGATTATGGGCGTGCGATCGAGCGTATCGTGCTGATAACCAACGATCCCGAGCGCCCGATGCGTCAGTTGCGAGTGACGGGAGTAATTAGATAAATAACAAAAAAACAGATAAAACACTATGTTCAAGATTCTCTATAAACGCGAGCTTGCCGCGGGCA
>JAFOEH010000047.1 GCA_017380275.1 Alistipes sp. | reverse complement strand
GTTCTCTGACCAAGAGCGAGAGAACGAGAGCTTGCCCCACTTCTCCAATACCCACTCAAGCAACATACGAGTGATGAAGATTGCGCAGACTTCAGAGGTCAAGATACCGATTACGAGCGTAGTAGCGAAGCCCTGTACGGGACCGTTACCGAATACGAACAGCACGATACCGGTGATGATGGTGGTCAACTGACCGTCGATAATTGCCGAGTAAGCGTTCGAGAAACCATCCTTGATAGCCAGAGCCAAGCCCTTGCCACCGCGCAACTCCTCCTTGATACGCTCGTAGATAATTACGTTAGCATCCACGGCCATACCCATCGTAAGCACGATACCTGCGATACCGGGCAACGTCAATACTGCGCCGAACGATACCAAAACACCCATCAAAAGGAAGATGTTAAGGATCAACGCGATATCAGCCAACCAACCTGCGGTCTTGTAGAACAGACCCATATAGAGCAGTACGAGGCAGAATGCCAAAACGAATGAGAACATACCTGCGTTGATAGACTCAACTCCAAGTGAAGGACCTACTACTGTATCCTGAATAATACGCGCGGGCGCGGGAACCTTACCCGACTTCAGTACGTTTGCCAAGTCCTGAGCCTCCTGGATGGTGAAGTTACCAGTGATCACTGAGCTACCACCCTCGATCTTGTTCTGTACGTTGGGAGCTGAATATACATAGCCATCCAATACGATTGCGATAGGCTTACCGATGTTCTGACCCGTAAGCTGTGCCCACTGTGAAGCACCATTCGAGTTCATCATCAGATTAACCTCAGCAGCCGAACCGTTCTGCGAGTAGTTCTCCTGAGCGGTTGCTACGGCGCTACCATCCATTGAAGGCTTGCCATCAACCGAACGCAAAGCGTAAAGACAGATGCGGTTATCGAACATAGGCTCACCCTTGATACCCCACATCAGGTGAAGGTCTGCGGGGAAGAGATTCTTAACCTCGGGACGCTCCAGGTATGCGTTGATGATAGGCTGATCAGCAGCTACTGCAGTACCTACGATGCTACCACCTGCGTATGCGGGATCCAAAAGTGCGAACAAGGGGTTTGACTCGCGAGTGTAACCAGAGATTGACTGCTCGGTGGTAGAAGCTACCTCCGACGCCAGGTCACCAGCCTCCGCAGCCTCAGCTACCTCTGCAGTAGCCTCGCCAGCGTTCACCTGCTTGATCAGCGCGTCAGCCTCAACCAACATAGGCAGAACCTCCGCAGCGTCATAAGTTACCCAGAACTCCAGCGATGCAGAACCCTGCAAAAGCTTACGCACACGCTCGGGCTCTTTACACCCGGCAACTCAACCATAATACGGTTTGAGTTGGGCATACGCTGAATGTTGGGCTGCGTTACGCCGAAGTGGTCGATACGGCTACGCAAGATGTTGAACGAAGCGGCGATAGCGGCATCAGTGGCATCGCGCAATACGCGAACAACCTCCTCGTTAGATGAGTTGGGAGTAATATCCTTACGGTCGGGGCTAACGAAGATAGCTGCCAGAGGAGCACCATTCGAGGTCTGCTCGTAAGCCTCGGCGAACTCGCCGATGTAGTCGTTAGTACCAGCCTTCAGAGCTGCATTTGCCTGCTCGAGAGCTGCCACGAAAGCGGGATCGTTCTGGCTCTCGCCAGCGAGTGACTTAACCAAGTCCTGAACCTCGATTTCGAGCATTACGTTCATACCACCCTTAAGGTCAAGACCGAGGTTAACCTCCTTCTCCTTAGCCTCTTTGTAGGTGAAGTCCTTAAGACCCAGCAAGCTGAATACGGGCTTGTTCTGAATCGAATCCAAATAATAAGCCTCCATAGAAGCCTGCTCAGCCTCGTCGAAAGAAGCAGCATACTCTGCGGCATCCTTCTCCACGTTTCTCGTCACGAACGAGAATGAGAGCTGATAAATGCATCCAATCACTAAAAGGATTGTAAACAATTTAAGTGCGCCTTTACTTTGCATTGTTGTTTAAAATTTTTGTTTATATTTCTAATTATCACGTATTTATCACGCATCATCGGAAACAATCCGACTTTTAATCTCGCAAAGATAAGCAAAAAAAGTCTGAAAATCGAAACTTTACGCCCGATTTTCAGACTTTTCTACAAATATATAGTCATTTTCTCGCCCGCGCGCCTTATCGTGGCACTGCTCCAGCGACAACTACCTCTTGTTCGGTTACTTCAGCACAGGCAACAGATGCTCCCACACCAAGTTAATCTCGCCCTGCATATCGCCGATGTTTGCCGTCATTGCAATCACCACATCCTGCTCAGGCATAACGATAATATACTGTCCGTTAGCTCCGTCAGCGCGTACCGCTCCGTGACGGCAACGCCACATCTGGTAGCCATAACCCTGCAACCAATCGCTATCCTCAGCCTTGAAGGTAATCTGCTCGGGACGCATACCCGCAGGACGCGAATCGATGTGTGCCGTTGTCATCTGGTCAATCCACTCAGCGGGAACAATCTGCACACCGTTCCACTCGCCTCGGCGCAGAATCAACTGACCCATCTTTGCCAGATCCTCGGTCTTGAGGTAGAGACCCCAGCCGCCGGTGTTGATACCCTGCGGACTCTCCTGCCACGTCGCACCCTCGATAGCCAAAGGCTCGAAGAGACGAGGCGTCAGGTAGTCAATCACCTTTTCGCCCGTAACCTTCTGAACAATAGCCGACAACATATACGTTCCCATACTGTTATACCAGAAATATGTGCCCGGCTCGTGCTCGAACGGATGAGCCAAGAAAGCCTCCACCCAATCCGTTCCCTCGGCCAATCTGCGGAAGCTCGGCTCGGTGTCGTGACCGCCCGACATCGTGAGCAGATGACGCACCTCCACCTTCTTGAGATTCTCACTCACCTCGGCGGGCAACTTATCGGGGAAGAGATCAACCACCTTATCCGACAGCGAGAGTTTTCCCTCGGCCACTGCCAAACCTACGGCAGTCGAAGTGAATGTCTTACTTACCGAGTTCAGAATGTGTAATTTATCGGGCGCACCCTCGCTCTGCCAATGCTCCTTTACGACCTTGCCGCCCTTCACAATCATAATACTGTGCAAGTCCTGTCCAGCCGCCGCCACCGCTGCCAAATAGTTATCGAAGGCCGCGTTAAGCTCAGCTGAGGCCTCTGCTCGCGGCAGTTTGCCCTCGGCTGTCATATCCACAGCGGGCGCACACTGCACCAACACAACTGCGCATAATGCCACAAGCGCTGCACTCATAATTTTTTGAATACTCCGTCTCATAATCTTCTCATTTAGGGTTAATCTCTACAAAGCTAATCATTTGTTTTAAGACGAGCAAATCCCTCAGCACAAAACACTTCACCCCGACACAAAAAAAGCGGTCGCCCCATCGGGACAACCGCATTTTCATAAAATATCTTCACTGCAAATGTTTATAATGTAGGCTATTTTGAGGATTGCCGCAGTGGTGATAAGCGGAGCATACGTCGCGTATGTGAGCATTATCTCCACAAGCAAGACGCCAAAAGAGCCACATTAGAGACATTTGCAATTATTTTACCTCCTCGAACTCTACATCCTCGGGCTGCTGCTGTGCGCCACCCTGCTGACCCGCGTTAGGATTCTGCTGTGCGCCACCCTGAGCCTGCTGCTCAGCCTGCTGTGCTGCGTAGAGATCCTGCGAAGCTGCCTGCCAAGCGGCATTGAGCTCGTTGATTGCAGTGTCGATCGCTGCTACATCCTGCGACTTGTGAGCCTCCTTGAGCTTTGCAAGTGCACCCTCGATTGCAGACTTCTTGTCAGCGGGAATCTTGTCGCCATACTCCTTGAGCTGCTTCTCCGTTGCGAAGATGTTAGAATCGGCTGCATTAACCTTATCTACGCGCTCCTTCTCTGCCTTATCCTTCTCCTCGTTGGCCTTAGCCTCGTCGCGCATACGCTGAATCTCCTGCTCGGTCAGACCTGACGAAGCCTCGATGCGGATCTTCTGCTCCTTGCCCGTACCCTTATCCTTTGCCGATACGTTCAAGATACCGTTAGCGTCGATATCGAACGTAACCTCAATCTGCGGAACACCACGGGGAGCTGCGGGAATGCCGTCCAAGTGGAATCGGCCGATCGACTTGTTGTCGCGTGCCATCGGACGCTCACCCTGGCATACGTTGATCTCTACCGAGGGCTGATTGTCGGCAGCTGTCGAGAATACCTCACTCTTACGCGTGGGAATAGTGGTATTAGCCTCGATGAGCTTGGTGAATACGCCACCCAGAGTCTCGATACCGAGCGACAGCGGAGTTACATCCAGCAGAAGCACATCCTTAACCTCACCGGTCAACACACCACCCTGAATAGCAGCACCGATAGCCACCACCTCGTCGGGGTTTACCGACTTGTTGGGAGTCTTGCCGAAGAACTTCTCCACGATCTGCTGAATAGCGGGGATACGGGTTGAACCACCCACGAGGATAACCTCGTCGATATCGCTTGCCTGCAGACCGGCATCACGCAAAGCGATGCGGCAGGGCTCGATGGTCTTCTGAATAAGGTGGTCGCTCAACTGCTCGAACTTAGCACGAGTCAAGGGCATCACCAAGTGCTGGGGAATACCATTCACGGGCATAATGTAGGGCAAGTTAATCTCGGTAGTCGTGGTAGACGACAACTCGATCTTTGCCTTCTCGGCAGCCTCCTTCAGACGCTGCAACGCCATAGGATCGTGACGCAGGTCGATACCGTGCTCTGCCTTGAATGCCTCAGCCATATAGTCGATCAAAACGTGGTCGAAGTCATCACCACCGAGGTGAGTATCACCATTAGTTGACTTAACCTCAAATACGCCATCACCCAACTCCAGAATTGAGATATCGAAAGTACCGCCACCGAGGTCATACACAGCAACCTTCATATCTGCATCCTTCTTGTCAAGACCGTAAGCCAAAGCGGCTGCAGTAGGCTCGTTGATGATACGACGAACTTTCAAACCAGCAATCTGACCAGCCTCTTTAAATGACGATATTGTAAGTTCGGCAACAGCATTTTCTACTTATTTTAGTAGTGGTATTAGCATTGAAGATAGTTTGATTATGTCTAAAAGCGGAACAGACCCAACTG
>JAFOEH010000046.1 GCA_017380275.1 Alistipes sp. | reverse complement strand
TGCAACATCTTCTGCGGATTCTCCAGCAGGATACATCCACGCGAGGTCTCAGCCGTCATCCGACGCATCGCCGCGAGGAACTTCGACGAGTTGAATATCTCCACCAGATTTGATCCATCCTCATTGACCATCTCGCAAGCCATCTGCAACGGCGGACAGAACTCCACCGCACCCGACGGCGCAATATGGTGGCTCATACCCGTAGCTGCAGGGCACATCGCCTGCCCCTTATCGTCCCAATATGTGTCGATAATAAACAGCGGCGCATCCATTCGCTGCTCAACCAGGAACTCTCGCATCGCGCGTATCTGCTCCCGACTCAGCGCATTCTCCGTTACGGGGTGCTTGCCTACAGGACGATAGATGTAGTACCACAGATATGCCGCACCTTCGCGTGCCATATCTTCGATGTGCTTGCGCGTGAGCAGCTCGTCGTAGTTGCTGCGACCAATCGATGCCGCCACGCCGAAGATCAACTTCTCGCGTCGGCACGCACGCAGGCCCGCCAGCGTACGGTCATACACATTATCTCGTCCGCGACGTGCATCACTCTCCTCCTTTAGGCCCTCGATGCTAATGAGCGGCGTTACGTTACCCAATCGACGCATACGTCGAGCCACCTCAGGCGTAAGCATCGTAGCGTTGGTAAATATCTGGAAGTAGCAGTCTGGGTGACGTTCAATCACCTCCCACAGCCCCTTATACATCAGCGGCTCGCCACCAAGCAATCCAAAGAAGTACGATCCCTGACTCTTGCACTGCTCGATGATTCCATTTATCTGCTCCACCGAGAGCTGCTTGCGACCTCCTGCCGATACCCAGCAACCCGTACAAGCCAGATTGCAGGTCTCTGTCACTGAGATCATCACAAAGGCGGGGAAGAATGGTTTTCCTTCGGCCTGACGACGCTCAAAATCGGCCATATTGCGGTAGTTGCGCCAGCAGAAGTTGTAGAGTATCTTCCACAGCGCACGCGGCGTTGTACCCCACGCTATGCGGGCCAACGTCTTGCTCAGGGCCGAGAACTCACGAAATGTCATCATCGCTTGCCCTCCTTTCTTAGCAGTACGCTTGCTCTACGGTGCTGCAATCGCTCGCGCAGAGCCTCATTATAGACCGCATTCATATCGATCTTGAAGGTCGCACCCTCGGTCTGAGCCGCCGCCTCGCCTCCATTTATCGGAGCCTCGGGGTGCTTGGCAAATATCACAGCACCTACGGGACACACTCTGGCACACGCCGGGCAGTTATTCTTGCAGTTGAGCGGCTGCGCCACCTTCACCTGGCCATCCTCCAACGAATATACTCCAAAGAGGCAGAAGTCGTGGCACTTTCCGCAATTTACGCACTTCTCACGATCCAGCACGGGATACCACGCATCCGTTCCGACCTTACACTCGAAACTCTCCATCTGCTGCAAGATCTCCTCATCGCTCTGCAACAACTCCTCGCTCTCGATGCCCATCCCTTTGAGAGCCTCTCCCACCGAGTTAGCTCGCAGATCAACGAGGCTCCGAGCCTCCGCTCCCGCCGACTCAAAGAGTGCCTTCATCGCGCGCGTGTGGCAACCCACAACTGTCGTCTGCGCAATCTCTGCCATTCGCTCGGGCTGAGTAATAGCCAACTCACACAAATCGGCCACAATCTCGACCTCATAACCTGCCCGACGAAGCTCCGTTGCAGCCTGAGCAACCTTCAGCTTAGGCAGGAACTCGCGCGACGAACAGGCGCAAATAGTTATATTTTTATTATCTATTGTCATATAACTCAATTAATTTATCAGCCACGCCTTAAACTCCGACGATTTATTCTTACTGATATAAACATCTTCAGGCGTTGCCACCGTCAAGCTCACACGCAGACGGTTATCAAACCATATCGTAATCTCCTTCACACTCTGGCGCGAGAGGAGGAACTGCTTATTCACCCTCATAAACTGCTTCGGGTCGAGCTGCGAAGCAATCTGCTCCATCGACTTCTCGCTCGTATAACACATCCCATCGTTCATATATACCTGCGTCGTGCGGTCAGCCGTATATACAAACGCTACATTCTCGACAGCAATCGGGATGAGCTTATCCTTCAATCTGAGCAACATTCGATTGGGATAATGCGCCTCGGGACGCAGTTCCATCAATCGCTCCAGATACATCTTCACATCGCTCTGCGAAAATCTACGAAACTTTGCCAGCGCCTCAACCAGCGCCTCAGGCTTCACGGGCTTGAGCAGATAATCGACACTATTCACTTTGAAAGCATCGATAGCATACTGGTCGTAGGCCGTAGTGAAGATAATCGGCACATCGACCTCCATCAGCTCGAAGATATTAAACGCCGATCCATCCGAGAGGTGAATATCCATAAATATCAGGTCAGGACGCTCGTTCGACTGCAGCCAACGCACCGTCTGCTCCACGCCCTCTGTATTTGCCACGATCTCAATTTCGGGATCGCAACTACGAATCATCTGCGCGAGATTCTCGTACGCAACAGTCTCATCTTCAACAATCAAAACTTTCATCACGCACTACTTTTTAAGTTGCATCACCACGCGGAATACTCCACCCTTATCCTCAGCCGTCACCTCAGTTCCCATCATCAGCTCAAATCTACTCTGCAAGTTCTTCAGTCCAATGCCATTTGTAACGGGCTTCTGCAATTTTGGATATATCGGGTTCTCCATCACCAACTGATCCTTCTCATTAAGACTGATCTTCACCGCCATTCTATGCTCGCTATCCACCGTATTGTGCACAGCCACATTCTCAAGTAGCGGCAACAGCGACAAAACCGGAATACGCAACGAGTGCTTCTCCGCAGGCACATCCACATCAAACTGCAGCTTGCTCGCAAATCTCACCTCCATAACGTGGCTGAATGCCTCCACGAACTTCAGCTCCTCGCCGAGCGATACCAACATTGCGCTATCGCTACGCAACGTATAGCGGAAAATATCCGAGAGCTTATCCACATACTCCAGCGTACGCTCATCCTCGCCACGACGCACCAGAGCCGACACTCCGTTGAGCGAGTTGAAGAAGAAGTGGGGGTTGATCTGGTTCATCAGCGCATCGCAACGGCTCTGCAGATTCTCCACCTGCAGACGCTCGATCTCCTTCTCCTTCTCGCGCTGCGACGTATATAGGAGGTGAATATATCCGAGCAGAGCGCCAATGATCGCCGCCACGATAAACTGGAATACCACAATACTTATAAAAGGATCGTAGTTAAACGGCATTACGACGTGCGTCAGAAACATATAAACACCCAAAGCCACTAATGCCAGCACCAGATTCCATCCCGCACGCTTGTAGAAGTTGAGAGTTCGGAGGTACCGCATATTATATATAATAAGCGACCACATCACGCCCCACAGAAACAGTGTACGGAACGCAAAAAATATGTAGAACAAGATATGCTCCTCGGGCTCCACAAAACTCAAATCGCACAGAAACCACGCGATATTGGGATACAGCAGAAACACCGTACATATCAGGCCCACCAACCAAGTCTTCTCCTTCAAGGCGCGTATATTAAGATCAAGTGTACTCATAAAATTTTTTATCGTTAGTGTGTATATTTCCAATTACAAAAAAACGAAAAATTTTTGATTCAGCGAACACTCTACTGCACCAAAACGAAAAAATCGTGATAAACGCGAAAAATTGCCTCCCGAAAAGAATTTCATACGCGATTTTTCCTTCCAAAACGCCAATTTTTCGTTTTTGTGCAAGGATGTTAGTTTATTTGCAAATAAACTGCTTTCTTTGCATTATCCAATATTGTATATTCTAATTTTTAACAGATACGATTATGATCAAAAAAGTATTTCTCTCATTGGCCCTCGTAGCTGCTGCAGCCACTGCATCGGCTCAGGATTGGCCTCAGTTCCTCGGCCCCACAGCCGACAGCAAATCTCCCCAGACTAACCTTCTTCGCCAGTGGCCCGCCGCAGGTCCCGAGGTTAAGTGGACTACCAGCGTCGGCATCGGCTACGGAGGCCCCGTAGTACGCGACGGCAAG
>JAFOEH010000045.1 GCA_017380275.1 Alistipes sp. | reverse complement strand
TTGTTGACTACTTTGATGGGTCTTATCGCTGCGGTTATTCTCCAGTTGTTCTACAACTATGTTGTAACTAAGATCGACGCTTTGGTGAACACTATGGAGGATGCTTCTATCACCTTGGTTGACATCTTGACCGCTTACGCTAAGAAATAATTAAGACCTTAAAAAAAAGATTTACAACAATGGGAAAATTGATTAAATATCTGTCACCCATCCTAATTGCTGTATCTGTGGCATTGGTATTCTGGTGTGTATTTACCACACCTGAGTTCCCGACCGTAGAGAACGCTACAGCTGTAGGTAGCCTCCTTATGTGGGGTTATGCTATCGCTGCAGTTGCTATCGTGATCGCAGTGTTGGCAGCAGTTTGGGATTTGATCCAGAAGCCCGAGGGTATCAAGGGTACTATTTTCGCAGCAGTAGCAATCATCGCTATCATCGCAGGTGCTTACTTTATCGCTAACGGTCACGACTATCAGATTCTTGATATCGGTAACCAGGTAAACTTCGAGCGCGGTGAGACTGTTATCGCAGATACAAGTATCCTCGTTGCTTATGTAGCAGGCGCTGGTGCAATCATTTCAGCAATCTATTCAGCAATTTCTGACGCTTTAAAATAAGGAGGTAGTATAATGGGAAATGCAAGAAAAACACCGGAAGTTCGTGCCGACTCTCAGGCCGATATCGCGTTCTTGTTGCTCATCTTCTTCCTTGTGGCTACTACGATGAACTCAGATAAGGGACTCTCACGCGTGCTTCCGCCGCTGCCTCCCGAGGATGTTAAGGTTGAGGACCAGAAGGTTAAGACCCGTAACGTTCTGTTGGTATTCGTAAACGCCGCAGGTCAGATTATGGCTGGCGACGAGTCTATGGACATCCGTGGTTTGAAAGAGAAGACTAAGGAGTTCATTCTTAATCCTCTCGACGACGAGAACCTTCCCGAGAAGAAGGATACCGAGATCGAGTTGGAGGATGGTACCAAGTGGACCTACCCCGTAAGTGAGGGTGTGGTATCACTGCAGACCACCCGTGATACGAACTACGAGGTATATATTATGGTACAGAACGAGTTGGCACGCGCCTTCAACGAGGTTCGTGACGACGTAGCAATGAGCAAGTTCGGTAACGTATTCTCTGAGCTCACGGAGGATCAGCGTACCGCTGTCACTAAGGCAGTGCCTTTGAAGATTTCTGAGGCTGAGCCTCGTCAGGGTGTTAAAAAGTAACGTATAAAAAGGAAAAGTTATGGCAGTAATGAAAAAATCGGGTGACAAGAAAGAGGTCCCCGCAATCTCAACCGCTTCTCTTCCCGACGTTATTTTTATGATTCTGTTCTTCTTTATGGTGTCAACCACAATGCGAGAGCAGGAGGTAATGGTACGTTACAAGTTGCCCCAGGCAACCGAGGTTCAGAAGTTGGAGAAGAAGAGTTTGGTTAGTACCATCAACATCGGTGTTCCTGTATCACATATGCAGGCACAGTATGGTACCGCTCCCCGAATTCAGCTTAACGATTCGTTCAAGACCGCGCGAGATATTGGTGATTTCATCGGTGCAGAGCGTGATATGCTCAACGAGGCAGACCGTGCTCAGATGACCATCAGCATCAAGGCTGACCAGTACACAAAGATGGGTATTATCACTGACGTAAAGCAGGAGCTTCGTCGTGCTAACGCTCTGAAGATCAGCTACGCCGCTCTCGAGGGCGAGGGTTACTAATCCGCAAGATTATAACCAAACATATCGAAAAGGTCCCACATATAGTGGGACTTTTTTTGTGTATTATGGTGAGTTGATGATGTGTTGCATTAGTTGTTATACATTGATCTCCGATTGAGATTTGGCGATTTCCCTAAAATTCATATCTTTGTCGCGTAATGCTGAGTGTTAGGCGAATAGGTGAGAATATGACAAAGATTAAGAATAGTTGTGTGCTGATTACGGGCGGAGCCTCGGGAATTGGCCGAATTATGGGACGTATGGCACTCGAGAAGGGGGTGCGTCAGGTGGTGATCTGGGATATCAACGAGCAGAACATCGCAGCAACGATTGCAGATTTCGAGAAGATAGGCGTTGCGAAGGGATTTCGTGTAGATGTGTCTAATAATGAAAGTGTTGTCGCAGCATACGAGCAGACAAAGCGCGAGTGCGGTGATGTGGATATTTTGATCAACTGCGCGGGAATCGTGACGGGAAACAAGACCTTCGAGAAACAGACGCTCGTCGACATTGAGCGCACGATGTCGATCAATGCCGTTGCGCCGATGGTTGTGGCTCTGCAGTGCTTGCCCGATATGATTGCGCGTGATCACGGCCACATCTGTAGCATAGCGTCTGCGGCTGGAATGATCTCCAATCCCCGTATGTCGGTCTATGCGGCGAGCAAGTGGGCTGTTATCGGCTGGTCGGATTCGGTGCGTATCGAACTTTCGGAGCGCAAGAGTAACGTACACGTTACGACCGTCGCTCCTTATTATATTAATACGGGAATGTTCGATGGCGTGCGTTCGCGCTTCTTCCCCATCCTCGATCCCGAGCGCACATCGCGCAAGATTTTGCGTGCGATCGAGCGCAATACCGATTTTCGTGGCATCCCCTGGAGCTACCACTTCTTCCGCTTGTGCCAGGGCTTGCTGCCGGTGTCGTGGTTTGACACTATCGTAGGCCGCTGGTTGGGTATTTATTCGACTATGGACCACTTCAAAGGACGTAAATAACAGTAAATATGGCAATTGAGAATACATCGCCCGAGCGCATCGAAGCTGTTGTCAGGGCACAAAGAGAGTATTTCGCATCGGGTGCGACCCTCGAGCGTCGCTTCCGCGAGGAGCAGCTGCGCCGTCTTCAGCAGACGCTGCATAAGTGGCACGAGCCACTCTGCAAGGCCTTGTGGGAGGATCTGCACAAGTCGGAGCAGGAGGCTGTGTTGACCGAGCTGAGCATTGTTCAGGGCGAGGTGAAGACACATCTTCGCCACCTGAAGCGTTGGATGCGCACCGAGCGCCGCTCGACACCGCTTAAGATGATGCCTTCGCGTTCGCGCATCGTAAGCGAGCCGCTCGGCGTCTCACTCATCATCTCGCCGTGGAACTATCCTGTGCAACTGCTTCTGAATCCGCTTGTTGGCGCTATCTCGGCAGGATGTACGGCGGTGCTGAAGCCTTCGCCCTATGTACCAGCGGTCTCGCACGTTATCGAGCAGATGGTGGCCGATACGTTCGAGGAGCGATATGTCGCTGTCGTGCAGGGTAACCGCGATGTGAACCGCCTGCTTTTGGAGCAGCGCTACGATATAATCTTCTTCACGGGCAGCCCCACGTTGGGACGAACCGTTATGTGCGCTGCGGCCAAGAATCTCACGCCCGTAGTGCTGGAGCTTGGTGGCAAGAGCCCCTGCATCGTGGATGAGGGCGCGGATCTGAAGTTAGCCGCGCGACGCATTGCGTGGGGTAAGACACTCAATGCAGGTCAGACCTGCATTGCGCCTGATTATCTGTTGATTCATAAGTCTTTACAACAGCAGTTTGTAGAGGAGTTTAAGTTGGCTGTTGAGCGTCTGCACGGTCGCGATCCGCGCCAGAGCGAACATTATGTACGACTTGTGAGCGATCGCGCGATCGATCGTGTGGCGGCATATCTGCAGGATGGCCGCGTGGTTGCGGGCGGCACGATAAATCGCGCGGAGCGTTACATCGAGCCGACGCTTCTGGCCGACGTGAGCCCCTCGGCGGCGGTTATGCAGGAGGAGATTTTCGGCCCTGTGCTGCCGATGATAACCTTTGAGAATCGCGACGAGGTGAAGCGATTTGTTGCCGAGCGCGAGAAGCCGCTGGCGTACTATTACTTTGGACGTGAGCGAGATGGCTGGGATATGATTCGCCACAGCACCTCGGGCGGAGCCTGCCTGAACGACACGATTATGCACATCGCCAACGAGAATCTGCCCTTCGGAGGAGTGGGAAATTCGGGTATGGGGTCATATCACGGCCGCCTGAGTTTCGACGCCTTCTCGCATCGTCGTGCGGTGGTTGTAACGCCGACGTGGCTGGATCTGCCGTTTAGGTATATGCCATACAGAATGTTCTCGCTGGTGAAAAAGTTATTATAAGGTAGGGGTGTCCAAAAAGTTATGGACACCCTCTTTTTTCGGCGCACTTATTGTTCCCTTTAGCAGAAACATTTGCTATGGAGAACAATACTTTTTTCGGGCGCGCCTCCGAACGGCTCAACGCCCTGCTCGGTGCCGCCATTTCGCGTGTGCAACCCTTCACGCTGATTGTGTCGTGTGTGGGAATATATTTGGCCTACCTAACTGGAATATACGCAACGGGATCGATCCACTCGGCCTCGCGCTGGATGGGCGCGATGCTCTCGTGTACGTCGCTCATAACGGTGATGCAGATGCCCTCGTACAAGGAGTCGCTACGACCGAGTGTGATGCGTGTTGTGGGTACTTTTCTCGGGGCGCTGATTGCCTATGTTTACCTACGGATGTTGCCCTTCTCGGTTATGGGTATGTTGCTGACTGTCTTTATGCTGGAGGCGCTGTGCCAGATACTGAATATCTACAATAATGGTCGTATCGCAACCATCACGCTGGTCATAATTATGCTCGTTTCGCAGATGTCGCCCCAGAGCGATCCCATCGTCAATTGCTCGCTTCGATTCTTCGAGTCGGCCGTAGGCGTGGGTGTTGGCCTGGGCCTGAGATGGACCATCGAGCGGTGGCGCGAGCTGCGTCAGCGGTTGCTGCATTTGGGCGCAAAGAGCGATGGTGAGGCGGTCGATATGGATACTATGCCGCTTCGCTGGGGACACATCAGGGTGGTGATGACGGCCTCGCTCGGGCAGCTCACTGGCGGCGCGTTGTCGACGTTGGTGGGCGTGGTGTTGCCGCTGATGTTGCTTCTGACGCACCGCGATCTGAGCTCGGCGATGCAGGGCGTTGTGGCGGCCACGTCGCTGGTGGGTATTATGATTGGCTCGATCGTGGTTGGTGCATTGAGCGATCGGCACGGTTATCTGCGTTATTTCCGACTCTCGCCTGCGATTATTCTGCTCGGGTCGGTGGTGGCACTCTTCTCGGCGAGCCTTAACTCGTTGATGGTCGGGTTGTTTGTGATGGGCTTTGGTGTAGGTGGAGGTTACAGCCTCGATGGGGACTACATCTCGGAGATTATGCCGCGCCGTTGGCGGATCTTTATGGTTGGTGTGGCGAAGGCTACGTCGGCTATAGGCAATGTGGTGATGGCATTCGTGTGTTTCTATATACTAAAACATTGGACTACGGCCGACCATTGGAGTGGGCTCTTCTTGCTCATCTCCCTGCTGGCTACGGTGATGCTCCTGAGCAGTATCCGTTTTGCCGAGAGCCCAGGCTTCCTGCTCGCTCATTCCCAGCGCGAACAGGCCGAGCGTGCGGTGCGATATTTTCTTGGCTCGGACGTTACGATTGGAGAGTTGGAGAATGAAATAGCGGCCTCGCGCGAGGGGCAGTCGTCGTGGCGTGGAGCGCTGAGCGGGGATAATTTGCGGCGAGCGGTTTTGTGCGGTGTGCCGTGGGCGTGCGAGGGCTTTGGAGTCTATGGCGTGGGCGTTTTTCTTCCGATTCTGGTGATGGCTGTAGGCTTGGGCGATAGCGGTTCGGGGGTGGCGCATTTGGCCTCGTCGGTGGAGCTTACGGGTTACATCAATCTCTTTGTTGCTCTGGGATTTATCGTGGGATTGGCTGTCGTACGCCGCTCGTCGCACGTTCGTCAGCAGACGATGGGTTTTGTGCTTAGTGCGGCGGGGCTCGCTCTGCTGCTTGCGGCCCATATTCTTAATTGGGATAGGTGGCTGATGGTAGCTGGTTTTGTGGTTTTTGAGCTGTTTCTCAATGCGGGGCCTCACCTTGTTAGTTTCCTCCTCCCGTCTGAAGTCTATCCTGTGGCTGATCGTGGTGCTGGAGCAGGGTTGGCTGCAGCGATGGGCAAGGCTGGCGCTGTGGCGGGAGTGTTGTTCGTGCCTCTGTTGATGAAGTGGGGTGGGGTGGATCTGGCGTTGGTGGTTACAGCATTGGTGCAACTGCTTGGTGCTGGAGTAACTGCGGTGCTGGGCGAAAAGGTCGTAAAAAATGTGGCGTCATAATCGTGACGCCACATTCTTTATTTTTTCTGCAGGTGCTGTTTTAGCGACGGATGCCACGACGAGTGGTCGGGATGATCATCGTCGAGACGCAGCAGTGGCAGCAGGAACAGCCACGTCGTAACACAGAACGGAGCTGTGAGGGTGGCAATGCCAAGCGGCGCAAGTGCCCTATTCATAGCGGCTTGTACGAAAACTGTGAAGAGGATCCCCACTACAGCCCACGCGGCCGAGCGCCACGAGGGTCGATAGAATACCGTAGCCAGGGCGATGGCCGTCAGCGTAGGGCTGAAGCCGTAAAGACCCTGTGCGATGTCGCTCATCGGTGCGCCCATCACCATTGCCGTTACCGAACCTAAGGCCGACCCCACCGCTGCCCATATAGCGGCACGACAGCTACAGACGCCTAACGCTACGATGAAGATTGCCCCCGTAATCCACGAATCGATCAGAAAGACCTGCGAAACACCACGAAACAGGCACAAGATGGCCTCGACAAAGCCTGATGCGTGGACGATGTGGTGGTGTGTGTGGTGAATTGAGTCCTTTGCCGACATATAATCCATATCGACGGCAGCGAGTAGAAAGATCCAGCAGCAGAGTACGAAGGGGAAGGTGAAAGAGTTGATTTTCCATTGGCCCATAATGTTGTTCAGTCCTTGCCGTACCCAGGTGGTGGCGGCAGCGCAGAGTATCAGCGCAAGCCACATCCAGATCGTGGGGTGGAGCAGTGTGGGCAGGGCGCAACCGACCAGAATGCCGTTGAAGCCCCAAAGGCCGTCCCCGCCATCCTCGGAGTGCATATTGAGGATGTATCCCGTGGCCGTAGAGACTGCCAGTCCGAGCAGAGCACCCCACGCCATAGCGCCATTTCCCGAGGCGTAAGCACCCCAGAAGATACCCACCATAAAGAGTAGGCCCGTCCACGCGCTGCGCTGGAACATCACTTGTCCAGCGCCACGCATCAAAATCTTCAGGAAGCCCAATGCTCCCCGATCGAAGATCGTTGTCATAGAGTCTGTTTTCATCGTTGTTTTGTTTTTTAATGGTTATCGCCACGCGAATTCATTAGGTAGCGCTCGCCCTTTTATGTGCAACCGCGCTAATGAGCAGAGCTCCCTGACGGCACGTTTTACGGGCCCACTCTCGTGGCCGAGTGCTACGAATTTCAGCCCGCAGTCGTTGGGCAGAAGAGTAAGGCCCGTAGCAAGATCTGTGTTCTGCGTGGGGTTAAATGACGTGTATATCGTCCGCGACATCTCCTTCGGACAGAGTATGTATGCCGTTGCGCGAACATCGTAGCCACCCATCTGTCCCAAGCGGGTGGGGTTGGAGCGGCTGAGCGAAGCTTCGCTGAAGAGCAACTTGCCCGATGGCCCTCTGGCCGAGATTGTGGAGCGAAGCATATCGTATTCGAAAAGCTCGCGTGAGTGCTTGCGTCCGCATAGAATCATCTCGCCATAGATGAGCGATGCCGTCGGTGCGATATCTATTTCTGTTAGTGAAATATAACGCGCATTGCGGCAGGGTATTACGGGCTCGGGGAGATACTCGAGATAGGCCCCGTCAGAAAGAGTGATGTGGGTCTGCATCGAGCAGTAATCGTCCCGCATCGGTGCTACTTTGGTGGCTGCGCCCGTTGAGATGTGGGCGAAGGAGTGGGGTGCGAGCGTGAACTCCTGGCGATAGCGATCCCCCTCCAATGCTGGCCCTCCCGACGAGAGGATATAGACACACGGCAGCTCCTCCCACTCCTCATCGAAGTAGAGAGCCTGCTGTACGATGGTGGGGGCGTGGCGCTCCCAGTCGCGCAGGATGGAGCGCTGAGAGTCCCTTTCGAAGCCAAGACGCAGGTAGCCGCGTTTGTCGGCAGAGGTAAAATCCTGCATCATCGACTCTCGAAGAGTGCATCGCGGCAGATCATATCGACCAAGCGGTCGATACCCTCGCCCGTGAAACAATTCGTGAAGATGAAAGGCTTGCCGCCCCGCATCGCCTCCGAGTCGCGTCGCATAACCTCCAGATCGGCCCGAACGTAGGGGGCAAGATCGGTTTTGTTGATGACCAGAATATCGGAGTGCGAGATTCCTGGCCCATCCTTGCGCGGGATCTTGTCGCCCGCCGCAACGTCGATGACGTAGATGAAAAAATCGACCAGCGCGGGGCTGAACGTGAGCGTCAGGTTGTCGCCGCCCGATTCGATCAGCACCACATCGCCATCGGGGAATTGGCTCTCCATCTGCTCCACGGCGGCCAGATTCATCGAGGGATCTTCCCTAACGGCCGTGTGGGGGCAGGCGCCCGTCTCAACGCCTATGATACGCTCCTCGACGAGCACCCCCTTCAACATTCGACGGACGTGCTCGGCATCCTCGGTGGTTACTACATCGTTGGTGATAATCAAAACCTTGTGGCCACGCTCGAGCAGCCGCGGCGTGATGGCTTCGATGATGGCGGTCTTGCCCGAACCTACGGGCCCGCCGATTCCTATTCTGCAACTATTTTCCATTGCTTAATTCATAAATAATCGTTTTTGACTCCTCTCGTGCTGTGCCGAGTGTAGATCAAGCAGCGGCGAGAAGGTGTAGCACTCGTCTAATGAGAGATGCTTCGCTACGTCGTAGAGCGAGTCTATGCGCTCGCCGATGTGGTAGAGGATACGTTGAGTCTGTATGTGTGTTGTGCGCATTGTTCGCAGCGCCGCGCTGAGCATCATCGAGGCTGTGCCGTAGATCATCGATACGAAGAGCTCCTGCTCGGTGGCCCCCACTGATGCTGCCACAACGCCCTGCACTACGGCCAGCGTTCCTGGGGTGTTTAATGCCGCGATTTCGGCACCCAGACGGGCGGTGGTGCTGTCGGAGGTGATTGAGGCGGCCAGATCGCACATTTTTCGCCCCATACGCAGGCTCATCGTGCGCTGCTCGGTATTTATCTTGTGCGCGAGCAGAAAGTGGTCCAGATCGACTATTCTGCCAAAATCGGCGCTGTGGTATGCCCGCATCGCCTCGCGTGCCACCACGCCATCGAGTGTGGCGGTCTGTTCGATCGCCACACCGATATACTCCTCAAGCGAACGCTCGTCGCCAACCGTTCCTGAATCGATGGCGCTCTCCAGCGTGTTGGAGAACGTGAAGCCGCCGATGGGCAGAGCCGAGTCGGAGAGTTGCAAGAGGTGTAGGAGCGTGCTTAGGCTGTTACTTCTGCTCATAGGCGTGATGGTGATGGTCGCTGTGGCCGATGAGTTGCCGCACCTCGTGGGGCGAGAGATAGGGCACGATCTGCTCGGCCGGACGGAATGCGTAGGCTATGTGGGGAATGCGGTGGGTATTCATCACACTCATCATAACCTTGCGATCGACCGTCATTGGCACAAACACCTTCACGCCTCGCACCACCGCAGGCCAATGCTGGTTGCCGATGGCGTGACCCAGCTCGATGGCTGTGGAGATTATCGTCTCGCAGTCCATATTGGCCAGCGCCCCCAGATCAATCTCCAGAATATCGTTCAGCCGTAGCCGTATGACGACCATCTGCTGTTCTTCGGCGTTATAGCTTACCACATCGCCATCGCGGAGTGTCGCGTGGCGTTTGAGCGCTATTGCATATTCGTTTCCGCGATCACCTACGGCCTTCAGCCGACTCTTCTGCGCAGCCCACTGGTCGAGCGCGATGTGCTCGACCGAGCAGGTGGCGTATCGCTCGGCCCACTCAGGCTCGGCAATGTTGCCTAAAATCTCGGTATAGACCATATCAACTAAACCAATAGAGTTGTCCAAGTGCAAAATTCTGCGCAGGCTTTAGGTCGATGCGCTGGTTGTTGATGCGAACATCGAAACGCTCGGCGTCGATGTCGATGCGTGGCATAAAGTCGTTGTGAAGCATACTCTGCTTTGTGATTTGTCGTGTGCAGCGCACAGCCTCGACGTGGCGCTTGAGGTGCAGACGACGTTTGATGTCGTTCTGTAGTGCAGCTTGCGATACGAACGAGATGCAACTCGATGTCAGCGAACGCCCCATAGCGCCGAACATAGGTCGATAGTAGCAGGGCTGCGGCGTGGGCAGCGAGGCGTTGGGATCGCCCATATTGGCCCAGCTTATAATGCCTCCCTTTATCACCATTTTGGGCTTTGTGGCGAAGAACTGTGGCTCCCAAAGCACCAGGTCGGCCCACTTTCCTTGCTCGATCGAGCCAATGTGGTCGGCAAGACCGAAGGCGATGGCGGGGTTGATCGTGATCTTGGCAATGTAGCGCTTGACGCGGAAGTTGTCGTTGTGGGGCGAATCCTCCTTCAGACGGCCGCACGCACTCTTCATATAGGATGCCATCTGGAACGAGCGCAGGAACGACTCTCCCACGCGTCCCATAGCCTGCGAGTCGGATGAAACCATCGATATTGCGCCCAGATCGTGCAGAATGTTCTCGGCAGCCTGCGTCTGCGGGCGGACGCGACTCTCGGCAAAGGCCACGTCGGAGGGTATGCCGGGGTTGAGGTTGTGGCACACCATAATCATATCAAAGAGCTCGGCCTGCGAATTGATGCCGTAGGGGAGCGTAGGGTTGGTCGATGAAGGCAGTACAAAGGGCAACGATGCCATCTTCAGCAGGTCGGGAGCGTGACCTCCGCCAGCGCCCTCGGTGTGGTAGGTGTGGATCGTGCGACCATCGATGGCGGCAATGGTGTCCTCCACATAGCCGCACTCGTTAAGCGTGTCGGTGTGGATTGCCACTTGCACATCGTAGCGCTCCGCAACATCCAGCGTCGCACGTATGGCGGCGGGCGTAGTGCCCCAATCCTCGTGAATCTTCAAACCGCAAGCGCCGGCTGCGATCTGCTCCTCGACGGGCTCTGCTGTGGAGCAGTTGCCTTTGCCCAATAGAGCTACATTGACGGGCATCTGCTCGGCAGCCTTGAGCATCTGCTCAATATTCCAGCGGCCCGATGTTATGGTGGTGCCATTGGTGCCATCGGTGGGGCCTACGCCACCTCCGACGAGTGTGGTTATGCCGTTACTAAGCGCAGCTTCGGCCTGCTGCGGAGAGATGAAGTGGACGTGGCCGTCGATGCCGCCCGCCGTGAGGATCAGGTGCTCGCCCGAGATGGCGTCCGTTGCAGCGCTGGTTACCATATTTGCATCGACACAGTCCATCGTGTTGGGGTTGCCAGCTTTACCGATGCCTGCGATGCGGCCATCCTTGATGCCCACGTCGGCCTTTACGATGCCGATTACGGGGTCGATGATCGTGACGTTGGTGATGACCAGGTCGAGCGCCCCGGCCTCCGAAGTTATCGTGTTGGAGAGCCCCATTCCGTCGCGCATAGTCTTGCCGCCGCCATAGACCACTTCGTCGCCATAGTGGCGCAGGTCGCGCTCGATCTCGATGTAGAGATCGGTATCGCCCAGACGCACTTTGTCGCCCACCGTCGGGCCGAATAGATTGTTATACTCCTGTCTTGAAATATTTGCCATCTTTAAGTTACTCTTTATCCTGTTTGTTACTCTGATTCTCCTTTGTGCTTATCTCTCCCTGTGGTGCGTACTTGAATCCCAGGCGTTGCATACGCCTGATGGCGCGCTCGCGCTTGGGGTAGTAGGTGGGTGCATCCTCCTGACCCGCGTAGCCACCTACGAGCGAGTTGAAACCTATGATGCGGCGTTTGCCTCCGTAGGCTACGGCCTCCACATCCTTGCTGTCGCCAGGCTCGAAGCGAATGGCCGTAGTGGCGGGGATGTTCAGATGCATTCCGAAGGCCGCCTCGCGGTCGAAATCCAGAAATCGGTTTACCTCAAAGAGGTGATAGTGCGATCCGACCTGAATCGGTCGATCGCCCGTATTGCGGATGGTAAGACGCACCGTATCGCGTCCTACGTTATACTCCACGGACTCCTTGCCCAGCACCGTGCCGCCAACTTTCGATTGTTTCTCGGGCGCATATCCCTTCTGGTTGGGATAGAGCGCAGCTGTTTGATCTATCTTCTCCATCGCAGACTTATTTTATAGGGTGGTGAATACTCACAAGGCGTGAGCCATCGGTAAAGACAGCCTCCACCTGCAGGAGTGAAATCATATCGGCGACGCCCTCCATCACATCCTCGCGTC
>JAFOEH010000044.1 GCA_017380275.1 Alistipes sp. | reverse complement strand
GTTGGAGCATTCACTCCACCCTTCTGGCCATCCACACCCTCCGAGTACTGCTTGTTATCAACTCCTGCGGTGTTCAGAGCGTGACACGTTGCGCACGATACGGTGTTGTCGACCGATAGACGAGTGTCGTGGTAGAGCGCAAATCCCAACTCAACCTTACTCGGATCAACCGATACCGACTCGGCAATGGGACGTATGGGCTCGCCTGCGCGTGCTCCCGTCAGACCATCGTTGTAGAAGAGTTGGCGATAATTAAGAGCCCAATTCAGAATAATGTCGCGTTTTGCGCGTGTTGTGGTACTGCCCCAATGTACGAGATAGTACTTGGCCTGAGGCATACGCTGGTCGAGCATCACCTTCTCCACCTTTGCCACATCAACCGGACGTGGCATCTCTCCGCTGCGGAGGGCCTCCATCAGAGGTTCGATGTCGTAAGCGCGATAGCCCTCCTCCACATCTTTCGTAATCAGTCCCTTAGCACCGGGGAAGTTTGCATAGAATGGGAGCTTGGGATTGGCCGAATGGCAACTCACACAACCGCCCTTCTCGAGGATCTGCAATACGCGGTCGTTCGCGGGCAGATTTTCGGCAGGCGGACGATTCAGTATGCCGTAGGCTGCAGCCGCTGCGACTGCCACTACGAGCACCAAAGTCATAAATAGATTACTTTTCCTCATTGTGTTGTTTTGTTAAAAAGAATTGTTGCAATAAAGATAGCAAAACTTATCCTTATTGCAACAACTTTGCAGAAAAAACTTTCAAGGAAAAATTAATTTGTCGCTCTGTACCATGCCGTCTGCTTGTAGTCTGAGGTATAGACCTCCGAGGGGGCCGATGTGGTGAGGCCTGTATAAACATCGGTGTCGATCAGGTGGTAGCCCGAAGTGTATCCGTAGTTGGAGTAGAACTTATCGAGCGTATATTTTGACTTGATCGTTCGATTGAGCTGCTGACGGAACGCCATTGCCGCAGAGTTGTCGCCGCACGACTTGTTCACATAATCGCCCAGATCGAAGAAGATGTGATCGCGATGTCCCTCGTATGCCTGCACATCCGAAAGAGTGAAATCCTTCTTCGCTGCAGCATTCACCTTCTTCATTGCCGCAGCTAAGGCGTCGAGTTGCGTGCAGTCGATTAGCGCCACCGATCCCGAGAAGCCCTTGCTCTCGGCGTAGTGCTGGTTGTAGGCTCTGCATACGGCATCCATATCGTAAGATGTGCCACCATTGAGCATCAGCTGCGGGATAACCTTATCGTAGGGGAATCCGTCGCCCATAATCTCGCAGGGCGAGCCGATGGCATAGCGCGTATTGTTGCGAATGTCATACAGCGCCTCCACGTTCGACATAAAGCAGGCATCGAAGAGGATATAGTCGAACTTTACACCCGTTGACGATAATGCATTTGACAACGTGCTGAGTTCAAAACCGTGGCTACTTGACGAGTTGTACGTCTCGCCGATGTAACGGGTTTCGTGCTCACCCTTGTTTTTACGCCAATACTCTTCGTGCGTTAGCGACTGCATTGCGCTGCCACCGACAGATTCAATGCGAGAGCCCTCCACACGGGTTGATTCGGGATCCATTGGAACCCATCCTGTCGAGTGGCCCGCCATCACAAGGCCGTAGCTCTTCGAGGGCGCCTGACGAATAACATCCTTGAAGATATAGCTGAGTGTCTGCTCATCCATCTGCGATGGCAGCTGATAGGTCTGCAACAGCACGTCCTTGACAAGTCCCTCCTCGTACTTAAGCTCGAACAACTCGGTCTTCGTCTTACTGCTGTTCTGGAAGAGATACAGGATGCGACTCTTGCCTAGAATGTCGCCTCGCATAGCATCCTTCACGGCCGAGATGTTACGGTAGAAGTAGAATGCGAGCTTGGTTCCCGTAAAATAGAATATAAGCGTCTGCGGAGGGCGGTTATCTTCCTCCCCCTTCTTTTTTTCGCCACAGGCGGGTGCCAGCAGCATTATGAGTGCCGCTACGACGAGGGCTATGTTTCGAGTGAATATTCTCATTATTTTGTGGGTTAATCTTATTTATACTCTCTCGGACCGAGGTTGTTGAACTGCCAGGTGCGTTTCTTCTTGAATGTTACATCCTCGGGTTTGTTGCGATAGATGCGGCTGTAGTCAAAGTAGAATCCACGAATCTTACCATCTGGTACTCGGCGGGGCTCCTCCAGCTCTATATACTCCACCGAACGACTCACAATCTCGGGACGTTTGGCCGCAACACCCATCGATGCGACTACATCCACCGCGTGCGAGAACATAATGATGTGCATCGGATACTTCTCCGAACGGCCGTCACCCGACGATTTGATGGTCTCCATAATGCCTTGCAGATGGTAGAAGTAGGCCTCCTCGCGTACCTTATCGCCACGCGAGCCGTAGGCGAAGACCAACATATTGAGCACCGTTGGGCTGAATGGATCGGTCATCATCGCCTCGTTGCATACCGAGATGATGTACTCGATCTGCTTTGAGTCGGGGCGGTCGGCATTGAGTCCAATCATCGAGGCGTAGAGATCCTCCACAGCCTTATTCGTGGCCGTAGGGCGGTAGTTCTCGTGGTAGGCGTAGCCATAGTATAGGTAGTGATACTCCTCCTCCGAGAGCTTCTCGAGATTTTCATATCGCATCATCAGGTTGGTGTAGTAGAAGGGCGACGAGGCGTCCATAATCTTTCGCAGGATATCATCTTCGTCGGGAATCTTCGCGAAACCTAACGCTGGCACCAACACCGCAAGCAGCAATAGTAGTCGTTTCATAGGCGTTTTTTATAGCAAACGTCAATTTAGCACAATTCGTATTCGCGGATCAACTTTTCCATCTTCTTCATCAGAAGGTCGGTTGCGGGAACAAGCGGCAGACGCAGCACATTGTCGATCTGACCTAAAATAGCAAGCGCTGCTTTCACTCCTGTCGGGTTGCCCTGCTCAAACAGAGCGCACACAGCCTCGTGCAGGGGCTCGTAGGCCTCTTCAGCACGGTCGAACAAACCCTGGCTTGCCAAATATACAACGTGTGAGAATCGCTTGGGGAAGGCATCGACAGCCACCGAGATCACGCCGTCGCCGCCCTTGCGCATAACATCTACAGTCATACCGTCATCGCCCGAGAGTACAAGAAAATCCTTCGGACGGTTCTTGATGATCTGTGCGATCTGGTCGATCTTGCCCGAAGCCTCCTTGATGCCGATGATGTTCTCCACGTCGGCAGCCAGTCGGCACGTTGTCTCGGCCGTCATATTAACACCCGTGCGGCCCGGTACATTGTAAAGGATAATGGGCAGGGGTGAAGCCTCGGCTACGGCCTTGAAGTGGCGGTAGAGTCCCTCCTGTGAGGGTTTATTGTAGTAGGGTGTGACGCTGAGCAGCGCATCAACTCCCTCCAAATCCATCTCTTTGATTTGCTCGATTAGGCGAAGGGTATCGTTTCCGCCAGCACCAACAACAATAGGCACACGACCAGCCACACGCTCGCGCGTGAAGCGGAGAACTTCGTTGCGCTCCTCGTGTGAGAGCGTAGGGGTCTCGGCCGTTGTGCCGAGGGCGACGATGTAGTCCGTGCCGCCATCGATCACATAGTCGATCATACGACCGAGTGCCTCCCAATCGCACGAAAAATCACTCTTGAAAGGGGTTATCATTGCGGCACCTACACCGCTGAGTTTGTGTCTCTTCATCTTATTTTGTTTTATTCATTAACCTTATCAAATCTTATCGCTCGCTAAAAGAGCGATCCCTGTACGGGCACTATCGGCTGTTGCTCGACGGACTCTTTCGCGGGCTTTGCTACGGGGTGGTCATTGCCTCCGATCATCTCCACAAACTCCTGTTCGGAGATAATTTTAACGCCCAACTTCGTAGCCTTCTGCAACTTCGCAGGGCCAATCTTATCGCCCGCCAACAGATATGACGTATTGCCCGAAACAGCCGCCAGGTTCTTGCCTCCGTGAGCCTCGATGAGTGCCTTCAGCTCGTCGCGCGAGTGGCCGGCAAACGAACCCGAGATTACAAAGGTCAGTCCGGCCAACGACTCCGATACGGTCTGTCGCTGCTCGGCCTCAAACTGCAATCCAGCCTTGCGCAGACGCTCCACGATCGAGCGGTTGTGCTCGTCCGAGAAGTAGTCCATAATCGAATCAGCAATCTTCTCGCCCACCTCCTCGGCCTCGGTCAGCTCCTCTCGCGAAGCTGCCATCACGGCATCCATCGAGTGGAAGTGCTCGGCAAGATATTTGGCCGTAGTCTCGCCCACGAAACGTATTCCCAGTGCGAAGAGAACTCTGTGGAACGGCACCTCCTTCGACGAGCGGATACTCTGAATTATGTTGGCTGCCGACTTTTCGCCCAAACGCGGTAATACAGCCAGCTGCTCGGCACGAAGATCGTACAGATCGGCCATATCGGCAATAAGTCCATTGTCGAATAGCAACTCAACAGTCTCCTCGCCCAAAGACTC